>CAIVCR010000071.1 GCA_903904515.1 uncultured Bacteroidia bacterium | reverse complement strand
CAGTCGCCAGTTCCCAGTCGCCAGTTGCCAATCGCCAGTTGCCAATCGCCAGTTCCCAATCGCCAGTTCCCAGTCGCCAGTTGCCAATCGCCAGTTCCCAATCGCCAGTTCCCAATCGCCAGTCGCCAGTTGCCAGTCGCCAGTTCCCAGTCGCCAGTTGCCAATCGCCAGTTGCCAATCGCCAGTTGCCAGTCGCCAGTTCCCAATCGCCAGTCGCCAATTGCCAATCGCCAGTTGCCAGTCGCCAGTTCCCAGTCGCCAGTTGCCAATCGCCAGTTGCCAATCGCCAGTTCCCAATCGCCAGTCGCCAGTTGCCAGTCGCCAGTTGCCAATCGCCAGTTGCCAATCGCCAGTTGCCAGTTGCCAGTCGCCAGTTGCCAGTCGCCAGCTGCCAGGAACTCCAGAAACTCTTTCAAACCGGTATCTTCCTGATTAACTGCTCAAAGAATTGCGATTTAATCTGCCGGTTGGCCATTGCCTGTTTGATTGGCGGAAGTTTAAGGAGAACCCCCAGGACCGCTGCCAAAGCCCTGTGACTGAATAATACGCGATTATCGAAAATAAGGTGTTGCAGCTTACCGCGTTCAACGGCCATCACAACAGCTTTGTGAACCCCGTTCAGAGGAGTAAGTACCCGCTTTGCGCGTGATTTAAGTAAGATGCTCCCGGAAGTACAGCTTCGAACGCAAACTCCGCATCCCAGGCACCGTTCCTCGTTAAGGAGCGCTTTTTTACGGTTCAAATGATGCGGATCATTGGCCGAAACAAGGGTCATCGCCTCCACGGGACAAACATTCACACATTTACTGCAGCCATTGCACAACTGATTATTAATAACAGGAATAAAATTAGTGGTGTGAACGGGATTTAAGATAGCAAACCGACGGGCGGCAATCATAGCCTCACAGCAGCATCCGCAGCAATTACAGATAAAATTCACCTCTTCCCGAACATTTTCCCCAAACTGAATTAAGTTGTGATCATACGCTTTCTGCAACAAATCCATACATTCGATGCTGTCTATGCTGCGGGCATGTCCATGTTTGGTCAGTGAGGCTGCAGTGGTATTAAAAGTCATGCAAATTTCTGTCGGAGCTTTGCATGCTTTTCCCATATGTTCCATTTTGTGCCGGCAATAGCAGAGGCCCACCCCAATATGACGGGCCGTTTTGATCACTTCTGTGGCACGCTCGTAATCTAGAACCTGTAGTACATTTTCAGATGAAAGGATCGGTTCGTTTATAAAAACCCTTCCAAGCTGGGTCTCTCCTCTGGTAAAAAGCTCACGAATAAAGTCCTCCTCTACATTCAGGTACTGATAAAACAGTTCGCCAAGCGCCTTCTGATCGATGTCGTGACGTATCCGCATCATCGAAAATTCAAAGAATCCGGCCATAGGTGGCGGAAGGGTATATTCCTGAATTCCATTTTGCTCAATGTCTACCAACAAGGCTCTGCCAGCCAAAGTATCCAGTATTTTGCGAGTTGAGGTAAGATCCATTTTCCATATCCGGCTGGCTTTCTCAGCGGTAAAAGGCTTTATCGGCAAAAGGGCAACCAACTGTGCCTCCCGGTCACTAAAGAGCACTTTTAGAATCTTGTTAAGCAGTTCAGAGGGGGGCGCTCCCTGCGGAAAGCGGTTAAGTCGTTCGACCAGATCCGAATATGAAGTTTTAAGGGTTAGGTGAGCCATAAAACAAAAAATATGATTATAATAAAATAATATCCCAGCCTATTTCCGAAGTTTAAAAATTTTAATCAGATTATTGTTTACTGATTCAATATATTTGCCGTCTAATACACCCAACAGACTAATTACCATGTTTTTATCTCTTGCAGCAAATTTGTTCAACTTGATTATTGAAGGCACTTTAAGGCCATTATTTTCAGATGGATTAAGGAATATATCAAATTCTAATTTCCATTTTAGCTGGGACGTAATAAAGCAAACAGTTACATCATCTTCAGAATCAATTAATACCAGAGCAGGTCTGATTTTGATTCACTTACCATTTTTTGTAGTCCTTCCTGAATTATATTGTCATCGATTTTACTAAGCAAAAAATCAACAAAATCATTGATTTCAATAATTTTCTTATCAGGCAATTGCCGGATCTTTATAACGGTATTCTCAATTAATAATTGGCGGTTCATGGTCTATAATTTATCCAAATTTACAACATTTTCTTTTCCTGAAATCAAATGATACAGATAACTTTTCCCATACAATTTTCAATAAAAAAACTTTTGAGGCTTTCTGATTTTGTTTTGATGTATTAATCCGGGTTTTATTTATTAATTTTACTACTATTCCAAATTCATAATTCCCATGGAACAATTTCCGAAGTATAATTTATTATTAACTCAAATTATTAAATTCCTGGATCTTCAGCCACATCCTGAAGGCGGATTCTTCAAAGAAACCTACCGGAGTGAAGGGATAATCAACGCCGATAACCTCGGGACAAATTATCAGGGAGAACGGAATTACTCCACTTGTATTTATTTCTTACTGACTTCAGATACTTTTTCAGCCTTTCACCGGATCCATCAGGATGAGATCTGGCATTTCTACTCGGGTTCTCCAATCCACATTCACACAATCTCAGAAGATGGAATCTATACACAAACCATGCTTGGGAGTACTATTGAAAACGGAGAAATTCCTCAACATGTCGTTGCAGGGGGTTCATGGTTTGGGGCAACCGTGATCAGGGATGCTGACTACGCCCTGGTTGGTTGCACAGTAGCTCCCGGATTTGATTTTCTTGACTTTGAGCTTGCTTCGCGTGATGAATTAATCAACAGATTTCCTCAACATAACCACATCATCACCCGTCTGACCAGGAGTTGATTCTCTGCTATAATTTATTAATCAGGTATTTACCCGTATATGATGCTTCACATTTTACAAGCTCCTCGGGGGTTCCTTCAAATACTTTATGACCTCCCGAATCTCCACCTTCCGGACCCAGATCAATAACCCAGTCAGCCACTTTAATTACCTCCATATTGTGTTCAATAATCAAAACGGAATGTCCTCTGGATATCAGCGCATTAATGGCATCAAGCAATTTCCGGATATCGTGAAAGTGAAGTCCGGTCGTAGGCTCATCAAAAATAAAAAGAGTTGGTGAGTCTTTTTCCTTGGCTAGAAATGAGGCCAGTTTAATCCGCTGACTTTCGCCTCCTGAAAGTGTACTCGACGATTGTCCCAGTTTAACGTAACCCAGGCCGACATCCTGTAACGGCAGCAGTTTTTTGGCAATTTTTTTTCCTTCGAGCTTATCTTTTTCAGAAAAAAACGTGATGGCCTCATCGACAGTCATTTCAAGTATATCAAAAATATTTTTTTCTTTGAATTTTACATCCAGCACATCCGGTTTAAACCGTTTCCCGTTACAACTTTCACAGGTAAGATGGATATCTGCCATAAATTGCATCTCAACCTTTATCTCTCCTTCGCCCTGGCACTCCTCGCATCTGCCTCCATCGATATTAAAAGAGAAATGGGAAGCAGTAAAACCATTAATTTTGGATGCCTGCTGATCGGCATACAGCTTTCGGATATCATCGTATGTTTTGAGATAAGTCACCGGATTTGACCTGGAGGATTTTCCGATTGGATTCTGGTCGACAAATTCGACAGCGGTTATCAGTGACAGATCACCCTGCATCCGGGTGTGGTCGCCGGTCTTTTCACCATAGCCTCCCAGATGTTTCGATAAAGCAGGATAAAGAATCTTCCGGACCAGGGAGGATTTTCCTGAACCGCTTACCCCGGTAACTACCGTCAGCGTATTCAACGGAAACCGGACATCGATTCCCTTCAGGTTGTTTTCCCGGGCTCCTGTAATTTCTATAAAATTATTCCATTTCCGCCGGACCAGTGGAAGTGAGATCTTCTCAGTGCCATTAATGTATTGTGCAGTAAGGCTTTTATTGTTAAAGGCAAGCTCTTTATGGGATCCCTGGAAAACAACCTCTCCCCCATTTCTTCCGGCAAGAGGTCCGATATCGATCACCTGATCCGCATCCCGGATAATTTCCTCATCATGTTCAACAATGATCACACTGTTTCCGAGTTGCTGCAATTTCCGCAATACCTTGATCAGTCTGACAGTATCGCGGGAGTGCAGACCTATCGAGGGTTCATCCAGAATATACATCGAACCAACCAGGCTACTTCCCAGTGAGGTTGCCAGGTTAATCCGTTGGGATTCGCCGCCCGATAACGAGGAGGAGAGCCGGTTAAGGGTTAGATATCCCAATCCGACATCACAAAGAAATTCAATCCGGTTCCTGATCTCAATCAAAAGCCTTTCAGATACAATCTTATCATGCTCTGTCAATGGCAGGTTATTAAAAAACGAACCAAGTTGATCCACAGGCTGGTTAACCAGCTCGGAGACAGCCTTTCCACCGATTCGCACGTAAGATGCCTCCTTTTTCAGACGGGTACCTTCACATTCAGGGCAGATCGTTTTACCACGGTAGCGCGAAAGCATAACCCGGTATTGGATTTTATACGATTGCTCCTCTATACTTTTAAAGAAACTGTTTAATCCTTCAAAATATTGATTACCTGTCCAAAGCAACCTTTTTTGTTCAGGAGTCAGGTCAAAATAGGGAGTATGGATCGGAAATTTAAACCGATCGGAATTCATTATGAGCTGTTCTTTCCATTCCCCCATCTTCTCCCCTTTCCAGCATACAATAGCCTCATTATAAACAGATAGCGATTTATTAGGAATCACCAGGTCCTCATCAATTCCGATTGTTCTTCCGTATCCTTCACAAACAGGACATGCGCCGATTGGATTATTGAAACTGAAAGAATGTAAGGTAGGCTCTTCAAATACGAGTCCATCAGCTTCAAACCGGTTTGAAAAGCTTTGCAAAGTCGTGTTTTCAACGGTCGTTAACCGGACAAGGCATTCCCCTTTACCCTCATAAAAGGCTGTCTGGATTGAATCAGCAGCACGACTTAACAGGTCTTCATCGTCCGACACCGAAAACCGGTCAATTACAATATTTATATCCTTCAACTTTCCAATGGACGGAAGTTCATCTTCCAGGTCAGCAATGCGCGTTACAACTCCATCAATCTCAAGACGGGTAAATCCTTGCTGCTGAAGCAAATCAGCCTCCTGGGCCAGCGTTCTCCCTTTTTTAATCTGAAAGGGTGAAAGCAGAATCACCTTCGTCCCTTCGGGGCTTGAGAAAATAGCATTGACTACATCGCTTACCTCGTGACGCACTACCTCTTTCCCCGAGACCGGAGAAAAAGTTCTGCCAATTCTGGCATACAACAATTTGATGTAATCGTAAATCTCAGTAGAAGTCCCCACAGTTGACCGAGGATTGCGTGTATTAACCTTTTGTTCAATGGCAATGGCCGGAGGTATCCCCTTAATATAATCAACGTCCGGTTTATCCATCCGTCCAAGAAACTGCCGGGCATACGAGGAGAGACTCTCCACATACCGCCGCTGACCCTCGGCATAAAGGGTGTCAAAAGCAAGGGATGATTTCCCGGATCCGGAAAGACCGGTAATTACAATCATTTTATTCCTTGGAATCTGAAGATCGATATTTTTCAGGTTATGAACCCTCGCACCCTTTATTTCAATATATTGATCATTAATACTTTCAGACATATAATGCAAATAATATATTTTGTTACTGAAACCTACGAAATTACAAATAAAAAATCATTTGTAACGCAGATCGATCTCCGCGTCTCCAAGGTAATGGAACGCAATGCTGCAGATAGGATCTGTGGCATGAATGGAAAAATCGAATATATTGCGCCCCCGGTCCTGAAAAGTACAGGAATTGACTTTTAATATTAACCTTATTCTGAAAAGGACGACATTCTCCCGGCAAAATCTCCCAGTGGCTAGCTGCCAGTTGCCAGCCACGATAAGAGTAATATTTTACTGCCCGAAATTAACCGTCATAGACCCAATAAAAATTTGATTATCAATTACTAACAATTATTTGCAATTACCGAAAAAAAAATTAGCTTTGTTTTCGACAATCGAGAGACAATGCCAGGATAATTTCATCTTTCTAAATCACAGGAGAGGAATTAAGATTGGATGGCGATTCTACCTAATTCTTGAAGTGAAAACAATTCTTAAAATTAACACTATTGGAAACTTCCTTGCAATTATCTGATCCCCAAACTGCAAAACTTGTGCAGCAACTTCAGAACCATCAGATTGAGTTGGAGATGCAGAACGAGGAACTCAGGGTCTCCAGAGCAAAGGCGAACGAAACGGCCCTAAAATATACCGACCTCTACGATTATGCCCCATCAGGTTACTTCACCCTTTCAAAAGAGGGTAATATAATTGAGTTAAATATCAGCGGATCCCAGATGCTGGGAAGAGAACGGAGGAAGTTAATAGATGCCAGGTTTGGTTTTTTTGTTTCTGACGATTCAAAACCAATATTCAATTTGCTTCTTGAGAAGACATTTCAAAGTAAAACCAGGCAACAATGCGAGATTAAATTATCAGACAATGATTTACCTCCAACTTATATTCAGCTCATCGCTGTTTATTCAGAAAATAGAGGTCATTATCTGCTGACAGCAATTGATATAACGGACCTAAAATTATCCAAAGATGCTTTGGCAGAAAGCGAGAACAACTTCCGAAGTTATGTTCAGTTTTCAAGCGATCTGATATTCAGTTTCAACTGTGATGAAACTTACCGGTATGTGAATGATGCATTTGGTCGCCTTTTAGGAAGAGATCCTCTTGAAATTATAGGGAGAACACGATACGATATTTTCCCTCCAAATGAGGCTGAAAGTGGTTTGGTTGTGCTCCGAAAAGTCCTTCAAACAGGAGAGAAGAGTGAGCGGGAGATAGAAATCATCGGTCCTTCCGGTGAGGCTCACATCCTGTTGACCACCGCCGACCCGTTTAAGAATGATCAGGGAGAAGTAATTTATATCAATTGCATTTCAAAAGATATCACACAGCTTAAGAAAACAGAACAAGCGCTTAAAGAAAGTGAAGCACAGGTTGCTGCATTGCTGGCCGCGATACCTGACATGATCTTTATTCAGGACCAGGATGGCGTTTATCTGAATTATCACGGAGCAATTTCCAGTGATTTATTCACTCATCCGGAAAATTTCATCGGGAAAAATATGGTTGATGTGATCCCATTGGAAATTGCCCAACAATTTAAGACTGCCTTTCAAGCTGCACAGCAGACTGGGGCGGTTCAATTATGCAATTATTCTATGCAAATGTCAGATGGGCCCAATCATTTTGAAGCAAAAATTGCAGCCTACTCAGATGCTAAATTCCTGTCTGTTATCCGAAATGTTTCGGCTCACAAACAGTCGGAGGAACTAATCAAAATAAAAAACAAAGATCTCCAACGGATTAATGCAGAGAAAGATAATTTTTTTTCAATTATAGCCCATGATTTACGCAGTCCGTTCAGCGGATTCCTCGGATTAACCGAAACACTTGCCAGAAGGTTGCCTGATATGACTTTAACTGAGATCCGGGAGATCACATTTTTGATGCGAAACTCTGCTGTTCACCTCTTTCGCTTGCTGGGTAATCTTTTAGAATGGTCACGTATGCAAAGAGGTCTAATGGCTTATATTCCAAAATCATTTTTGATCAGTCAAAAAATTGTAGATTATTTATTCCTTGCTGATCAATTAGCTCACCAAAAAGAGATTATAATTATTAAAAAGGTTCCAAAAAATTTAGTTGTGTTTGCAGATGAGAATATGTTAGGAAGCATCATTCGGAATTTATTGTCAAATGCTATAAAATTTACACCCAATGGGGGAAAAATTATTATTTCTGCATCAAAACATTCGGCACAGCTGGTTAAGATTTCGGTAAAGGACTCGGGAATCGGAATGAATCAACATTTGATTGATCACCTGTTCCGCCTTGACGATATACAATCCAACCGAAAAGGGACTGCCGGAGAATACAGTTACGGGCTTGGCTTAATCATCTGCAAGGATTATACTGAAAAACACGGAGGAGAATTAAGCATTAAGAGCACCCAGGGTAAAGGAAGTACGTTCAGTTTCACCTTGCCTGCGGGCAGTTAATCTTTTTTCGATAAAGTATCAGTGCAGCAGAGATGAAATGTACGCTGCAAATTATCCCTGACTAAATAAAATATCCGGACAATCACAATTGCTTCAATTCCGATGGCTCAAATTTTCATCGGATTTGCTACTTTTGTCGCCTGTCTGTTCAACAATTCATAATGAATTTAAGGGTACAGACCTTGTTTGAATTTTGAGAAATCATTTAATATGGAGCTATACAGTATAAATCATTTAAGAGAGCTTGAAGCGGAATCTATTTTTGTGATTCGGGAGGTTGTTGCTCAGTTTGAGAGGCCGGTAATGCTTTTTTCGGGAGGAAAAGATTCGATTGTGATGTTTCATCTTGCCTGGAAAGCGTTTCATCCGTTGAAAGTTCCGTTCCCATTAATGCATATCGATACGGGTCATAATTTTGAAGAGACCATCAAATACCGTGATGATCTTGCCGAAAAGACAGGAACACGGCTGATTGTCAAATATGTTCAGGATTCCATTGATACCGGAAGAGCTGTAGAAGAGAAGGGCCTGAATGCCAGCCGTAATGTTCTTCAGACGGTTACCCTTCTGGATGCCATTGAAGAGATGAAATTTGACTGCGCCATGGGTGGCGGACGGCGTGATGAAGAGAAAGCCAGGGCTAAGGAGCGCTTTTTCTCCCACCGTGACGAATTTGGACAATGGGATCCTAAAAATCAACGTCCGGAACTTTGGAACCTGTTTTGCGGTGCCAAACACATGGGGGAACATTTCAGGGTATTTCCAATCAGCAATTGGACTGAGATGGATGTATGGCAGTACATTCTGATGGAAAACATCGATATGCCCAGTTTATACTTTACCCACAAACGGGAAGTTTTTTGCCGCGACGGAGCATGGATGGCAAGCGCTCCGTTTATGCAGCTGAAACCCAATGAAAAAGTGGAGTTCAAAAATGTGCGCTGCCGGACTATCGGAGATATTACCTGTACCGGGGTCACCCTTTCCGAGGCAAATTCCCTTGAAGATATCATCCAGGAGGTGGCAGCAAGCCGTGTCACAGAACGAGGCAGCCGCGCCGACGATAAGCGCTCTGAGGCAGCAATGGAAGACCGGAAGCGGGAAGGTTATTTTTAATTATACAATTCAAATTATGTCTGGAAAAGAACACGGATATCTCGATATGGAATTACTGCGGTTTACAACTGCAGGAAGCGTTGATGACGGCAAAAGCACACTGATAGGCAGACTTTTATACGACAGCAAAGCCATTTTCGAGGATCAGATGGAAGCCCTTGAACAAGCAAGCATCAGCCGGGGTGGCGAAGAGGTTAACCTGGCACTGCTCACCGACGGACTGCGTGCCGAACGTGAACAAGGAATTACTATCGACGTCGCTTACCGCTATTTCGCTACTCCCAAACGCAAATTTATTATAGCAGACACCCCCGGACATATCCAATATACCCGCAATATGGTAACCGGTGCCTCAACTGCCAATGCTGCAGTGATTCTGGTTGATGCCCGCAACGGAGTAATCGAACAAACCCGACGCCATGCCTATATTGCAGCCTTGTTAAATATTCCCCACGTTTTGGTCTGCGTAAATAAAATGGACCTGGTCGATTTTAGCGAGGCGGTTTTTGAACGGATCAAGGGAGATTTCATTGATGTTGCCAGCCGACTCGACAATCAGGATATCCACTTTTTACCCATAAGTGCCAAACTGGGAGATAATGTGGTAGATCCCTCACAAAATATGCCCTGGTACAAAGGCGATACTTTTTTAGGATTACTTGAAGCTCTGCCGGTCGGTCAGGATTGGAATCTGAAAGATCCACGGTTCCCCGTCCAGTACGTTATCCGGCCAATCACCGATGAATATCACGATTACCGCGGTTATGCAGGCAGGGTAGCCAGTGGAGTATTCAGGGTCGGTCAGCAGGTCGCCGTTTTACCTGGCGGCCTAAAAACCACCATCGCAGCGATCGATTTTGCAGGAAAGAGCCTTGACTATGCATTCCCTCCACAATCCGTGACCATCAGACTGTCGGATGAGATTGATGTCAGCCGCGGATCGATGATAGTGGATGCCGAAAATCAGCCCCAGCAATCACAGGAGATCGATTTGATGGTTTGCTGGCTGAACGAAAAACCATTAGTGGTCAGGGGGAAATACCAGCTGAAACATAATTCAAACGAGTTGCGTTGTATCGTTACTGAGGTAAAGTACAAAGTGAATATCAATACTACTGAGGAGATTCACGATGATCTGAGTGTCGGATTAAACCAGATTGCCCGGATTACCATTAAAACCACCAAACCATTATTCTTCGATCCCTACAAGAAAAACCGTGATACCGGAAGTCTGATCTTAATCGATGAGGGGACCAATAATGTAGTCGGCGCGGGGATGATCCTGTAAAATGATACCCCGAAGGTTTTTGAAACCTCCGGGGTATCATTCTTCTATAATTTGAATGCCAACGTGAATATAAGCCTGCTGTTGGTATTTTGATTTTTCACCGGGTCACTTTGGGCTCCTGAATAATAAGAACCCGCACTGCTATCGCTGCCCTGATAGGTATAACTGTAATCTGTTCGTTTGCCTTGACTGTAGGTGAGATCAAATGTCATATTGTCAATCCGGTATCCAATTCCCAAATTTACCGTTCTGTAGCTGAAATTACTGTTAGGTTGAGCAATCGTAATATTTCGGCCCGGACTATTCGGATCTGCTGTAACGACAGAAGAGCTGTAAGGATTCCCGAAAAGTTCGCAACCTGCCCTTAGGCTCACCGCACTGACCGGTTTATATTCTCCACCAAAACGAAGATTACCCACTGAACGGTAAACAGAACTGATGATCGAATTTTCAACTGCAAAGTCATGTCCGTCATCCCCGTTGTGATATTGCATTTTCGAATAGTCAACATATTCATAATCAACCGACAACATTCCTTGTTTCCCAAATTGATAACCAATACTTACGATTGCCCTGGTAGGAGTATCCATTTGATAGCCATAATTTCCAAAAGGAGAGTCTGCCGAATTGACTCCATTGGCATCTGTACTTACATTTTGCAGGTCAGATGTCATCGAGGAATTATAGCTCTCTTTCAAATCAAAAAGAGTTGGCGTATGAATCGCAAGTCCAAGTCTTAATACCGGCGTTGGCTTGTAAATAACTCCCAGTTTGAGATTGTAGCCGGTCCCCCTTGTAATGGAATTATTGTAATAATCGAATCGTCCGAATCCCCCATTCTCGGAATAGGCTGACGATTGACTTAAGTAAAGATCCTGTACACCAAATGTGGCACCCAGGTATAGTTTATGATTGAAATTGGCACCGAATGAAAAGACATATTCATTAAGATAACCTTGTTTATTTACCGAATAACTCTGATTAACAAGCTCATTCTGGAATAAAATCGATTGGTAGGCATCTCCTACCCCGTTTTGGTCAGGATTGGAAACATTAATCAGGTAATTTTGCCAGGCCATTTCACTTTCCCAGGGTAAATTTTCATAGGGCTTATTCTCACTGTAAAGGCTTGTGCTAGTTATTCCGTTGGTGTTCGAAGCAAAAGCATCCATCCGCGAGGAAGGTGAGTTGACATGACTAACAGAGCTCGTTTGATTATAGTTGTTGAGTTTATTGAATCCAATCCCAAAATTAAACGAAACCAAGCCTGACCTTCCGTCCTGAACGGGACTGGTGAACACATATCCCAGATTTCTCATGCTGAAATTATTGTTCCGGTCATCCGTTGTAGTTCCCTGGTAAGTCGATTTAGTGCTGTTAACTCCGATAATGTCGAAAGTTGCGGAAATCTCCGGTTTAATATAGACGCCTAATCCGGCAGGATTGATGCTAAGGGAAGAAAAATCTCCTCCTATTGCCCCAAAGGCACCACCCATGGCTTGGGAACGGGCTGTTGATCCAAAATTTTGCTGTGAAAAATTTAAGGCCTGGTCTACATATTGACCGAAAGAGAGGGAAATAAATCCTAAAGTTGCAAAATAAGCTAAGTACTAATTTTTTCATAATCAATGATATTCATTTGTTATGTGTTGATGGATAGCACACGAGTGTATCATAAAATATTTATTTCGATTGGAGAGTTAACGTCTGCGTCCTCCCCCGCCGCCACCACCACCGGAGAAAGATCTTCCTCCACCGCCTCCTCCACCGCCACCTGAACTGCTTCTTGAAGGTGCAGAATAGGTTTTTGATGAAGAGCTGCTGCTGCTGCTTCTAACTGGCGCACTTTTCAAGGTTGAACTTGTCACCCCTGAACGACTTGAACCTCTCTGATAAGAGTTGCTCACAGATGATCTGGTAGCTGTACCGGAGCTCTGTGGCCTTGAATATTGACGTGTGTTGCCACTGTTATAGCTTGACTGTGTATTGGTTCTTGGTCTGGAATATGTTGGGGTATACCCTTTGGCACTGCTTGTTACAGCATTTCGTACAGTGGTTCTGCGCAAATTTGTGGCATTGAGTGTTGATCTTGACTGACGGGCTGCATTTAAACTGGCACCTTTGGTTAAATTCTGACCGGCGGTATAACGGGTCCCTGCCTGTCGGGTACTGTTGATGGATGCGCTTTTGGTTGCTCCATTGAGTGAGGTACCCGAAACTGTGCGTCCCGCAGAATTAATACCAGAGGCTGATGAGCTTAATCGATTGCCAGTGCCACTAAGTCCTAAACCAGTTGAACCCATTCGCCCTGCATAGTTTTGTCGACCATTATAGAAGCCATGTCCACGACCATTGAAACCTCCACCGTAACCATAGTTTCCGCCATAATATCCTCCCCAGAAAGGATTATACATGCCCCAGCCAAAAAATGGGTTATAAAATCCACCATATAATCCACCAAAACCATAACCACCATATAATCCGCCGAAGCCAAGACCCCATCCAAACCCAAAACCCGGAGAATAGAAAGAATCCCAATATGGATCGTAGGCATAAGGATCATAGAAAGTCCGTATCCGGGTCGTATAATCTACATCTTCAGGTTCGTTGTAATTATTGATCAGGTTTTTAGCCTCCTCATCAGAAAAATAGGTTGAATCCGGGTTAACCTGTCCATTATTTATAACATCACTATTGGAATTACCCGATTTTTTATCCGAAAGATAGTTGTCTACAATTTTTGCAGCATCATCCTGTTGAAATCCGGAGATTGCTGATGAATGCCTTTCAGGTTGAGGATTTGAAGGTACAGCGTTGGTAATTACCGGAGGATGGTCTCCCGGGGTATAGTAAGCATCGTCACTATAACCTCTTGATGTAACCATAGATCCTGTGGTACATGCACTTACAAGAAGTGCGATGACTGCTAGCAGTCTGACATCTGTTTTCATGATTTGTTCTCCTTTATATTAATAAATCCCTGAACTTTTCGTTATTTTGTGCACTCAAATTTTCAATAATAAAGCAAATATTATACCAAAAAATAAACAATGGCTAAAGTTCTCACAACAAAGGAAGAAAATTATTCCCAATGGTACAATGATTTAGTAACAAAAGCCGATCTGGCCGAAAATTCTGCCGTTCGTGGCTGTATGGTGATCAAACCTTACGGTTACGCAATATGGGAAAAAATTCAGGCGCAGCTGGATAAAATGTTCAAGGATACGGGACATGTCAATGCATACTTCCCTCTGTTTATCCCAAAATCATTCTTTTCAAAAGAGGCTGCCCATGTCGATGGCTTTGCTAAAGAGTGCGCCGTGGTTACCCACTACCGGCTTAAAAATGATCCCGACGGCAAAGGGGTGGTAGTCGATCCTGATGCAAAGCTGGAGGAGGAGCTAATCATTCGGCCAACCTCCGAGACGATTATATGGAGTACCTATAAAAACTGGATACAGTCATACCGCGATTTACCTATCCTTTGTAATCAATGGGCCAACGTGGTCCGATGGGAAATGCGCACCCGGATGTTTCTTCGCACTACTGAATTTCTTTGGCAGGAGGGGCATACCGCCCATGAAACCAGCGAAGAAGCTTTGGCAGAAACAACTCAGATGATTAATGTATATGCCAGTTTCGCCGAAGATTTCATGGCCATTCCGGTCATTAAAGGGGCCAAATCGGCTAACGAACGTTTTGCCGGGGCACTCGAAACCTATACCATCGAGGCACTAATGCAGGATGGCAAAGCATTGCAATCCGGAACATCACACTTCCTGGGACAAAATTTTGCCAAAGCTTTCGATGTTCAGTTTGCAAATCGCAACGGCAAACTTGACTATGTCTGGGCATCGTCATGGGGTGTTTCAACGCGATTAATTGGTGCCCTGATCATGGCCCATTCCGACAATAACGGTCTTGTACTGCCTCCTAAACTCGCCCCCTTCCAGGTAGTTATCGTTCCTATTTATAAAAATGCGGAACAACTGGCCGAAATTTCCGTAAAAGTGGAGCAGATTATGGTCAAATTGCGTTTACGCGGCATAAGTGTTAAATACGACAATCGTGATTCACAGCGGCCAGGATGGAAATTTGCCGAATACGAGCTTAAGGGTGTGCCTGTAAGATTGGCCATCGGTCCCCGCGACCTTGAAAATGGCTCAATTGAAGTGGCTCGCAGAGATACGTTGGCAAAATCGGTTGAACAACTTGAGAATATTGATCAGGTTGTGGCAGATCTGCTCGACTCGATTCAGGAAAATATCTACAACAAGGCCTATCAATTTAGAGCTGAAAATATGACCAAAGTTGATTCTTATGATCAATTTAAGGAACTGCTGGTTACAAAAGGGGGATTTTTCCTGGCACATTGGGATGGCACAACAGAAACGGAACTCAGAATAAAAGATGAGACAAAGGCTACTCTTCGATGCATCCCGTTTGATAGTGTTGAAGAAGAAGGTAAATGTATGGTTACCGGAAAGCCTTCAAAACAGCGGGTAATTTTCGCCTTGGCTTATTAAATACTTAATAATAAATAACTCAATTATTGGGTTGCTTATTATTAAATGTCCTACTGGCAAAAAGGGTTAATTATAATTTTTAAACAGTCTCTTAAATATCAAAATTTTAAATACTCTCCCAATATCCATGGAAAAGAAGGTCGTAGAACGTTTTATCAGGTATGTCAAATATAATACCTGTTCCGATCCGATAAGCGGAAAAACGCCCAGTTCTGATGGACAAAGGGAACTTGCCAGGGTGCTTGCCAACGAATTAAAAGCCATCGGACTGCACGAGGTTGAGGTTGATTTATGGGGTTATGTCTATGCCACACTGCCAGCAAATCAAATCGAAACAGCTCCCGTTGTTGGTTTTGTGGCACATATGGATACGAGTCCCGATTTTACGGGAGAGTGTGTCTCACCCCAAATCATCCCTGACTACGACGGAAAAGATATTTTGCTTAACCCCGAGAAAAATATCGTACTCTCTCCTTTAGTATTCCCTGAACTTCGCCATTACATTGGTCAGCAATTAATTGTGACTGATGGGAATACCTTGCTGGGAGCCGATGATAAAGCCGGTATTTCGGAAATTATTACGGCCATGGAATATTTGACCGAACATCCTGAGATCAAACATGGGAAAGTAAAAATCGCTTTTACCCCTGATGAAGAGATTGGTGAGGGAGCAGACCATTTTGATGTAACTAAATTTGGTGCGGAATTTGCATTTACCATTGACGGGGGTGAATTGGGAGAATTGGAATTTGAGAATTTTAATGCAGCAGGAGCCCGGATTCTTATCCAGGGTTCAAGTGTCCATCCGGGATATGCCAAAGGGAAGATGAAAAACGCCGTAATGATCGCCAATAAACTGCTGGCAATGGTTCCTACCTTTGAGGTGCCGGAACATACCGATGGTTATCAGGGATTTTATCACGTTACCCGGATTGAAGGAACAGTCGAGCGCGCAGAGATTGAATTTATCCTTCGTGATTTTACCCTGGAGGGCATTGAAGAACGCAAGCAGCTTTTGCAAACAGTGACAAGAATGATCAATAGTGAATTTGGTGACGGTACTGCAGAGCTGGCTATTAAAGATCAGTATTTTAATATGCGCGAAAAAATAGAGCCCGTAAAATACATTGTCGATTTAGCAGAAGAAGCAATGGTTGAATCGGGAGTGCAGCCAAAGATTGTTCCCATCCGGGGAGGAACCGATGGCTCACGGCTCTCCTACATGGGCCTTCCCTGCCCAAATATTTTTGCAGGGGGACACAATTTTCATGGAAAATATGAGTATGTCCCAACCCCATCCATGGCCAAAGCCTGTGAGGTGATTGTTAAAATCGCAACAAAGGTTGGACTGATGGCAACTAAGTAATTGCCAAGGAATGATGTTCAATTTTCAACGCCATTGTAAACTGAATATAATATTTCAATGCACTGTTGTCAGGGAAAATGGCAATCAGCCTTAAAAGATTCTTCGCTGCACTTCGTTTCGCTCAGAATGACAATTAT
>CAIVCR010000070.1 GCA_903904515.1 uncultured Bacteroidia bacterium | reverse complement strand
CTAAATCCACCTACACAAGATGAACTTCCGTATAAAGCTTTCGCAGGAAGCTCTCTTTCCGCGAAACAAAGTTAAAAAAAAGATGTAAGAAAATTTGGAACTTAAGATAGTATCTGGCGGATTTGTAGCCCGGGGTAAGCGATCCGTCAGCTGACGGATTGCGCCCCCCCGGGGAAAACGAAAACGCACGAACACCGTCCGCGATCAAATCAAATGATTTGCTCCCCCGGTGTTTCGGACGGAAATGATCAAACCTTCAACAATGAGCCCTTCAAAATATTGTGTCTTCCTGAAATTGGCCTACAGAAAATACAAACAAAAATCAGGACGAGTCAGAAAATTTACCAGTAGCTAGTTGCCAATTGCCAGCCGCAATAAATCAGTTTAAAAAATAATTTTAAAATCAATTGGTGATGAATTCATTAACTTTGTAAAAAATCAAAGCAAAATGGAAGCCTTAAAATTTGCAACAACTGTTTTGGAAAATGGGATTATAAAAATTCCTGAATTGAAAGATTATGCCGATCAAAAAGTTGAGGTATTTGTAGTTATAAAGCCTAAAAAACACATTAAATCCAGTTATAAAAAATTGGATGATTTTTTCGTGAAATGGGCTGGCGTATTTACAATTGCCCAAACGGATGATGTCAAATATAACTACCGGATGGAAAAATATAAATTTTGAATTAGTTGTTTTTACAAAACTAAAAGATAAAGTGATGAAGAATTTCACGATAACAATACCCGACAATAAAGAGAATATTTTTATTGAAATGATGAAAAGCATCTCTTTTGTAAAAAAAATTGAAGCAATAAATGAAATTTCCATATCAGCAGAACACAAAGAAATAGTTCATAAGCGGATTCAACATATAGAAGAACATCCTGAGAGCTGTTTGAGTTGGGAAGATATTGAACGCAAAATAAAACTTTGATTTTAATGTTTAAGGTTATTTATGCCGAAGAAGTTTATGATGATATCCAAAATGCGGTAGATTTTTATAATTCCCAATCTATTCAGAACCAACCGAATGAATATACTCATCACAGGCATCCACGGTCTTGTAGGAAGCAATTTAGTTTACGGTCTAAAACAACACCATACTATTTGCGGATTGGATATCGTTTCACCCCCAAAGGATGGCAAATCAAATGAAGGAATTAAATAATGAAGAATTAAGGAATAACAACAACCCTTGGTGTTTTGTGATTTGGTACTTAAGTGGCGGAAAAGTGAAAGGATTGCTGTCTTGCACTCTTAAATAGGTTTACAAAGAAAACAGCTTTTAAAACGAAAAAAATTGTAATTTTGATACAAACTTATCGACATGGAAGCAATTATAATTGAAGTACAAAACGAGGCGGATATTAAATTCTGGCTTAATTTGGCAAAAAAAACGGGAACCAGGGCAAAATCAATCGACACGGAAAATCTCGAAGATGCCAGCCTTGCAGATCTAATCGAAAAAGGGATGAAGACCCTGTCCGTCAGCCGTGAAAGTGTAATGGAATCACTTGGCCAAAAGAAAAGATGAAGACCGTTTTTAAAGCTTCATTTCTAAAAGCAATAAAGAAGTTGGATAACGATCAACTTAAAACGGATATCGCTAATGCTATTTTAGATGTTGAATCAGCAGAAAACCTTAGACACATCAGCCAGCTTAAAAAGCTTAAAGGATATAAACATTATTACAGGATAAGAATCGGAAATTACCGGATTGGGCTTAAAATAGAAGATGATACTGTCTATTTTGTTGATGTTGATCATCGGGGTAACATTTACAGAATCTTCCCTTAATGAAAATATCACTTTTCAGTAAGTGCATTTCATTCGTAAGACAAAAATCAACGAACTGCCCCAGCTGATCAATATCCTAATTGGAGATATGAGCATCATCGGTCCCAGACCCCTGGTCGATAAAACCTTTGCCCCCTACCCCGAACATGTAAAGGCGGTTATCTATAATGTAAAACCTGGTCTAACCAGTATCGGCTCTATCGTCTTCAGAGATGAAGAGGATTTCGAAGGGGCGATGAGGCGATGGGGCGAAACGGTCGTTGAGCGGAGTCGAAACGACAAGGGTGAACTAGAACTTTGGTATCAACGAAATCTTTCATTCTCAACAGATTTGATGCTGATTTTCCTCACCGCCTGGGCCATCGTCGCACCACAGAGTGAGCTGGTCTATTCGGTGTTTAAGGATCTGCCCGAGAGGCCGGAGGAGTTGAGAAGGAGAGACTAAGAGAGGGAGAGACGGAGAGCGGGAGAGACGGAGAGACCGAGAGAATTGGAGAGGGAGAGACTGGGAGAGTCAATGAAGGAATTAAACCATCAGGAGCAAAAAGTCGTTTAGTCGTATAGACATTTAAAAATAAGCAGTTTCGCTTTAAATTTGTAGAAAAGAATCTTGGCAAACTCATGGTTATTCATGTATCTTTGATAAAAATAAAAAAATGCAAAACATAGTAATAACACCTAAAAATAAACAATCAGTTGTTTTTCTCAAAAAACTTTTATCAAAGCTTAACGATGTAAAAGGTATTGAAATCGTTGAAGAAAATGAAGAAGTTCCTTTTGTCGTTTTAGCTGAAAGTTCACTCGAAAAAGATTGGGAAAGTGACGAAGATAATATTTGGGATAACTGGGCAAAAGAAAAACTGAAAATTTCACGTTAATGAATTTTTCTAAAGGCGATATTGTTATCATTCCGGTTCCATTTACCGACAATAAAGGATATAAACTTCGACCCGCAGTTGTTATTTCGAACGATGCTGTTCATAAAACCGGAGATGTAATGATTGTTCAAATCACCTCAAAGTTTAAACAGGATGATCACCTTAGTATTCTAATAACAGATAGCGATGTAACTGAGGATTTACCTGTAAAGAGCTATATTCGTGTACATAAGATATTTGTACTTGAACAAAGGTTAATAAAAGGCAAAGTATCAAGTCTTAAAATTGCTAAATACCAGGAATTAGTTAAAATGATAAACCATATCATTGAATAGAATACAAATGTACAAACACCTACAAACGTGCGATCGTCATTACCCTGTCGTCAGTAGCACTAACTAAATCATTTCCGATATTAATGCCAATTTGCATTGTATTATTAGTTACCGGTGAGCATTATGTCTTTTTTTCTCTGGAGCGTATCGGTTATAAAAACCAGAGCTTTAACATCTGGAAATTTGCCACCATGACTAAAAACAGTCCGAACATGGCCGGAGGGTTACATACCGTCCGAAAAGATCCGTGTATCTTACCCATGGGGGGGGGTCCTCCGAAAGACAAAAATCAACGAACTGCTCCAGCTGATCAATATCCTGATCGGAGATATGAGCATCATCGGTCCCAGACCCCTGGTTGATAAAACCTTTGCCCCCTACCCCGAACATGTAAAAGCGGTTATCTATAACGTAAAACCGGGTGTCTAGTCCTAAAATAGTTTTACAGAAAAAGTAAAAAAATCAAGACTTGGCTTACTGCTAAGGAGTTCGAAGAATTAACGGAAAAATTGCTGAATGTATCGATTCCAATTTTGTTTCGATCGTCGGGGAGTTTGTAGGACAGTTCCAAATTTTTTGCTATATTTGAGTTGAAATTGAATACGCACTCTCAAAAAATGGAAAAGAGGATTAAAACGAAGAATGAATTTATACAATCTTTAATAAACCAAAACTTCTTTTGGACCTATTCAGTTATGGATATTACTAATCTTACTGATGCTTTGGTGATTGAACAAGTGCTGAGTTATGGAGAACCTGATGACATCCTTAATCTAAAAAAACATTTTAAATACACTCAAATAAAACAGGTTTGGCAAAATTGCCTTCTTCCGGATAACCGATTTAAAAATTCTAATGTTTGGCTTGCCAAGGTGTTTTTCAATATTCAGCAAGCTAATAAATACATTGCAAAGTATTCTAAATTAAATAACAGAGATGGTCACCTTCGATTACTTGCTGCCCAAAACTAAGGAGGTTCTAATCGAATTATCTCATTCCGAATACATGCTGGATTACACCTTTGTTGGCGGTTCAGCACTTTCCTGTTACCTTAAACACAGGTTAAGCGAAGATCTTGATTTTTTTACCTGGAACGATACTGCAGATATAGAAAATTTGCTACCTATCCTCAACAATGACCATCTTAAAATTATTAACCGTTCAGCTCAACAGACAGATTTATTATATAAGGGTGGAATAAAATTAAACAATAAATTCTTTAATGCCCAATTACAAGTATCTCACCAACTTCATCCATTCCACTTTCCAGGAAACTACCGATTGTCTTGTCCTGAAATAGGTTTACAGAAAAAGTAAATAAAAAGACCAAATTTGCTGTAAATTTGTAAAAAAAGAGACCATGGATATTCAAACCTTAAAAATAGATTTGGTTCAAAGAATTATAAATTCTAAAAACGAAGCACTCCTTGCCAAAGTTAATTTGATTTTCCAGGAAGAATCTGAAAATGATTGGTGGGATGAACTCCCTCAAGAGATTCGGGATTCTATCTCAGAAGGAATAAGCGATATTAATTCCGGAAAGATTTTTACCCATGATCAGGTAATGCAGGAAGCGAAAACGAAATATGGATTTTGAATTTTAAATTATATGGTCAGCAAGAGCGAAACTTACGTACTTTAACGTCCTTGAATATCTATTAGAAAATTGGACGAGACAGGAATTGATCCAATTTAGTCAAAAAACCCAAGTGATCATAAAGGCATTAAGTAAAAATCCTGATATATTTCCGGTCTCCTCAAAAAACAAAGAAATACGAAAAGCATTGGTAGATAAGAATATCCTTCTCTTCTATAAAGTTGATGCATACAATAAAAAAATATTCCTGCTTTCGTTTTTTGATTGCAGGCAGAATCCTAAAAAAATTATGCTTTAGTTGTGTCTATTCCTGAAATAGGTTTACATAAAATGCAAACAAAAATCAGGACGAGTCAGCGTGTAATTCCAGTGCCATCAACCAACAAAAATCACATTCCATTAAAGCCCCAGAGGGGCGTCCGCCAGATACTATCTTAAGTTCCAAATTTTCTTACATCTTTTTTTTAACTTTGTTTCGCGGAAAGAGAGCTTCCTGCGAAAGCTTTATACGGAAGTTCATCTTGTGTAGGTGGATTT
>CAIVCR010000069.1 GCA_903904515.1 uncultured Bacteroidia bacterium | reverse complement strand
AGTCTCCATTAGCATCAGTTACAACCCCATGTGTGGTCCCTTTAACTATGACCGAAACACCAGGCATCCCTACACCTGAAGCATCCGTAACCTTTCCAATTATAGTTAATGTTTGTTGACCATAAAGAAAAGTTACTGATAAAAATAGATTCAACAGAAAGATTAGTTTTTTCATATGTTAAATTTTTAAAATATTTATTGCGAAGATACAACGTCAGCAACGTGAAAGTTAGAAAAAGGGTACACTTCTGTCACTCCATCTATTTTCTAAAATTTGAAATACCTCATCGTTACCACACCAATGACTAAAAAATAACCATATTCTATTGATTTTCTATTATATATGATTTTTTAAATTTGACTTATATTATTTACTAAGTGCTCATTGAATAGTAAAAAGTGAGTTAATAATCCGCACTATGATAAAATATTATCGTAAAATAGGTTATTTTTGGAGAACTATTTATTGAAATTCCAAATCGATAAATAAGAAAAAGATTAAATAAAGGTTAATTTTTACAACTATGAGACTTTCCTGGAAATTCACGAATTCTAATAATGTACGAAAGTTATTATCCGGCCTATTTACCATCTTTTTCTCTTTACTACTCTCTTCAGATCTTCTCGCTTTAGGTTATGAAAATCCGGTGGTAAAAAACTTTTTAAAATCAGATTATAATGCAGACAACCAGAATTGGGCGGTTGCCGAAGATTCTGTCGGGAACGTCTATTTTGCAAATAACAAGGGGCTGCTTGAGTTTAACGGAATATCATGGAAACTTTATCCATCTCCAAAGGGACATATAATCCGTTGTGTAGCGGTTGGACCAAACAACCGGATTTACACCAGCGGATACCGGGAACTTGGTTATTGGGAAAGGAATAAAGCCGGTACACTTAAATACCTTTCACTCAAAGAATTTGCAGAAAAAAATTTCATTTCAAATGTTGAATTCTGGAAAATTATCCCTCTGGAAAATAAAGTCTATTTCCACTCTTTCGGACAAATGATGATCTGGGATGGCAAACAAATTATGCCTGTTAAATATACCTTCTCAAATACAATGTACCAGATTGATGGTAAAATCATCATAGACCAGCCAGACGGATTATACAGTATTGAAAACAATCAGTTAAAACCCTATCTGACTGGGGATTTCTTCAATCATAAGCAGATCCGGTTTTTCTTCCAGGATGAAAATAAGAAAATGGTTTTAGGAACATTTTCAGATGGAATTTACAGTTATGATGGTTTGAATTATAATGTACTCAATCCTGAATGGAACGATTATTTTAAAAAGAATAAAGTAAACCAGGCCTCGCGATACCCCAACGGGAATATCGTAATCGGTACTCATCTCGATGGAATCATCGCCTTTGACAGGGGAGGCAGGATGCTCTTTAAACTCAATACCCAAAATGGGTTACAAAACAATACAGTTCTTGGGATAGCCATTGACAGGAACCAGAATATCTGGCAGGCTCTGGATAAGGGGATTGATTTTATTACATTCCGCGATAAAGGATCATACACGTTACATCCGGTTAGAGATATAGGCGCTGTTTATTCGGCTGCAATTTTAAATCACCGAATCTATCTGGGAACTAATCAGGGTCTCTATTTTAAGAAACAGGATGAGCCTGATTCGGACTTCAGGCTTATTCCTCAATCGGAAGGGCAGGTATGGAGTTGTGGTATTTTTAATGGGAAACTGCTGGCAGGATTGAATAATGGAACTTTTATAATCACTGAACAGGGGCTGAAAAAGATCTCATCTGTCAATGGTGTTTTCGCGATCATCCCTGATGTAAAAAGGCCCGGGTTCCTGCTCCAGTCAACATATACCGATATTGTATCACTGGATTTTACCGGAAGCGAACCACGCTGGTCCAAAAATCTGAAAAATTTCAACGACCTGATTCAATTTATCGAGGTTGATCTCTATGGGAATATCTGGGCAGGCCATATGCATCGAGGTATTTTTCGTCTTAAACTTTCAGAAAACAGAGATGAAGTTATTCAGACTACCTATTATGGCGAAAAATCACCCTTCGGTAAAGACAATGGAATCCATCCGTTTAAAATTGAAGACCGGATAGTCTTCACTACAGGCGAAAAACTTTTCACTTTTGATGAGCTCAAAGATTCAATCGTTGAATACCGTGATTTAAATAAACAATTAGGCCATTTAGCTACCACTCACAGGATTATTGCAGCGCCAAATCATCATTACTGGTTTATAACCGAAGAATCTATTGCACTGCTACAAATCAAGGATAATGAGATTCAAACAATAAAAGTCTATCCCTTTACACTTTTCAACAATCAGTTAATCGAGAACTTTGAAAATATTATCCCACTGTCGGCCGATGAAGCAATTCTTTGTCTTGAAAACGGTTATGCCTTGCTGGATGCCAGACAACCCGAACGTCCATCACCTATCCGGGATAAAATTCTGACATTAAGAGAATTCGTTACCTCTGATCAACGCGGTAATCCCGACACACTCTCCCCTTCCATATCAACCTACACCTTGAACTTCAACAGAAGTAATGCCCTGCTAAAATTCTCATTTCCTTTGGTGACCACAGACAAAATTGGGTTCAAGGCTTATCTGGAGGGTATTGATCCTGCATGGCGTCAACCTGTTCCCCTTCCAATATTTAAGTTTGACCGACTACCTGTGGGTTCTTACACGCTTTGGGTTAAGGCCATTGATCCCTGGGGAACTGAGAGTAAAACCAGGGAGATTAAGCTAATTATACTTCCTCCCTGGTACCAGACCACCTGGGCTAAGCTGATTTACATTTTAGTTATAAGTATACTCCTTTTATCATTCCGGCAACGTGTGATCATCCTGACGCGTAGAAAAGAGAAACGGAAAAGGGAGGAGAAGGAGAAAGAGCTGATCCGTTTAAGGAACGAAAAGCTTCAGGATGAAATCTCATTTAAGAGCCAGGAACTGGCCAATTCAACAATGCTGATCATCAAAAAGAATGAATTCCTGATCGAATTAAAACGTGAATTAAAAATCCAAAAGAACCAGCTGGAAACACGTTTCCCCGATAAATACTACCTCCAATTAGTTCGTAAAATTGATGAAAATATCGCCAGTCATGATGACTGGAAGACTTTTGAAACCAATTTTGAAAGGGCCCATGAAGAATTCATTATCAAGTTAAAAGCCGGATACCCAAAACTCACCCCAAGCGATCTCAGGTTGTGCGCCTATCTTCGGATGAATTTATCCTCCAAGGAGATAGCTCCATTGCTTGGGATTTCGGTCCGGGGCCTTGAAAACCACCGCTACCGTTTACGCAAAAAAATGGGTTTGAATGTTGATGCCAATCTCAATGAGGTGATGATGAATACAAATTAACATTTTGTGTCTAAATGGATGAATTGTAATTCGTTAAAAGATCATGCCAGGTGTAGTGGTGTCTCTGGCTTCTGGCATTTAGCGGCTGGCAATCGGCTTAAAATACAGTCTCTTTAAGTACTTATTATTGAACCAGCAAATCCAAAAACTTATAATACCCGAAAGGAGAACTGCCAGCGGCCAGTTGTTTTAGAAAAAGTCCGGGTCCCACTTGGAGTGGGGCTCGGACTTTCCTGCACCAGTTACGATTCGTTGATTGTAAACAACCGGTTAAGCAGGCTCAGGTCATTTACCTCTTTAAGTAATGATTCGACTGTTGATTTTGGAACGTCAAAAATATCAAGGACCAATAGACCATCGATACAATCATTAAATTTAGGGTCTACATTAAATGCCACAATTTTTGCATTCAAACCCAGATATTTCTTTAGAAGAACAGGTAATCCATTGTTATACTGATCAATATCCCCAATAAACTTATCAAGTGATTTCAAATCGGGAGTCATATTCTCGAGAGCAGTATTTAGATGCTGGTCATTAGTCGTTACTTTAAAACGATTGCGTGGCTTTACAAAAGCAGCTCTTTTGTAATCAAAGAAATTAGCCATTATATATCTGATGATTAACTCCTTTGATATGCCCGAATAGGTATTGCTGATACTGACCGGACCGATCAAATAACGATATTCAGGATTTTTCAGTAAAAAATAGAGAATCCCTTTCCAAAGCAGGAAGAGTGGCAAAGGTTTCCTCTGATAATCTTTTACTATAAATGATCGTCCAAGTTCAAGAGACTGCTTTAAAGTTTCAACAAATCCCCCTTTCATTTTAAAAAGACTCTGGGTATAAAATCCTTTAATTCCGAATTTATCATAAATTTCCCGACCTTTTCCAATCCTATACCCACCTACAATTTGCTGACCATCATTATCCCAGATAATTAGCTGATCATAATACAGATCAAACTCATCGATATCGGTAGATTGGTTAGTCCCCTCACCCACCTCGCGAAAAGTAATCTCCCGTAGACGACCTAATTCACTCATTAAAAGAGGTATCTTATTTGACGGAGCACAAAACACAGTGTAATTCTTGATCGTAAAAAGGAGATTATCCTTGCGTAGCCCCTCAATTTCCCGGAAAATTTCGGCTTCTGACACTGGATCTTCAATAAGTTGAGGTAACGGTTGA
This sequence comes from uncultured Bacteroidia bacterium, assembly GCA_903904515.1. Taxonomy (GTDB): domain Bacteria; phylum Bacteroidota; class Bacteroidia; order Bacteroidales; family Prolixibacteraceae; genus JAAFHB01. The sequence goes on along the minus strand of CAIVCR010000069.1, from coordinate 24,628 downwards.
CTCTTCAATGAATAATTAAAAAAGTGTTTAACTTCCATCCCCGAATCGAGACAATAAGTTTTAGAACGCAAATAACGACCCAATTGATGGATATCTGTGAATTTATCCTGCTCCTTCACTGAAATCGGGTTACCGATCCTAATCTTGATTGTTTTATCTTTCTTATTCATTACTTCAGAAGCAAGTTTTGCCGTCCGCAATGAGGGATGGATCCGCCCTAAAAGATGAAATAAACGGCTGTTGCTTCCATGGAAATAGACCGGAACTACAGGCACTCCGGCCTTTTTTATGAAACGCAGGGCCGAGATCAGCCATTCGCGGTCTGTAATCTCTCTGGAGGAATAATTGGTCGAAACCTCCCCTGCAGGAAAGAAACTTAATACACCTCCGTTATTCAGGTGGTCCAAAGCAGTCTTCAATCCACCAATGCTGGATGCTGCCTTCGGGTTATTTTCAAACGGATTAACAGCAAGAAAATAATCTGAAATTGGCTCAACTTTCTTGAGGAGAAAATTGGCAATTACCTTATGATCCGGCCTGACCAATGAGATTAATTTGATCAGTAATATCCCGTCTATGCCGCCATAAGGATGATTGGAGACCGTAATAAAAGGACCATTTAAAGGGAGTTTCTTTAAATCTTTTGCATCAAAATCAAGGGTAACATTCAGATATTTAAGGATCCCATCGATTGACTCTATCCCTTTCTTATCACTGATGTTATCGTATAATTTATTTATTTGATTAAATTGAAGCAGGTGCATTAGCAATCTGGCCAAATATTCACCTCCCAGATATTGCATAAAAGGACTTACCTTCAATAAATCCTGCGGTTTGAGTAGTTTCATTTAGTTTGAATCATATTGGGTTCAAAAATAGAAAAATGGAGCTATAAAACACTACTTTTCGGTTTTTTTGATCCTGAAAAATCTTAGATGATCAAACTTTTTGAACAACATGAACATCCTGTTGTTGTTAAGGTAAACAGATGATCCGGTCAGTAAAACCGGAATAAGTAAAAAAACTGTTTAATTGTTGTAATTTAGCCGATTAATGAACGATTTTGATAAATACAGACCCGGCAGGTGGCTTCCCACGACGGCAAAAGAGATTGAAGCATTAGGTTGGGATCAACCCGATGTGATCCTGTTTTCAGGAGATGCTTATGTTGACCATCCCTCATTTGGGGCAGCGGTCATAGGTCGCATTATGGAACGCGAGGGGTTGCGTGTTGCGATTGTCCCCCAACCCAACTGGCAGGATGATTTGCGTGATTTCAAGAAGCTGGGAGAACCTAAGCTTTTCTTTGCAATTACCGCCGGATGCATGGATTCGATGGTTAATCATTATACTGCCAACAAAAGGAAAAGGTCAAACGATGCCTACACACCTGATGGTCGCCCCGGTGCACGACCCGACTATGCTTCGGTTGTATATTCAAATATTTTAAAGAAAATCTATCCCGATATACCGGTTTTAATCGGAGGGATTGAGGCTTCGCTCCGACGGGTTACCCATTACGATTATTGGTCCGATCAGTTGAAACCCTCAATTCTTGTTGATACAAAGGCTGATCTGCTTGTTTATGGGATGGGAGAAAAATCAATCGTTGAATTTATAGAAAAGCTAACGGGTGGCACCCCCTTTAAAGAGATTACAGATGTTCCTCAAACCGCATTTATCGTTGATAAGGGGGCAGATTACAAAACAGATATAGAGTGGGAGGAGCTGGAATTAAACTCGCATGAAGCCTGTCTGAAGGAAAAAATCAATTATGCCAAGAATTTCAGGCACATTGAAGAGGAATCGAATAAGATGGCTTCCCGGAAACTCATACAGGGGTATAAGGATAAGCAGATCATTATAAACCCATCTTATCCCCTACTGACAACCAGTGAATTAGACAGTTACTACACCCTTCCGTTTACCCGGACTCCCCATCCGAGGTATAAAAACAAAGGGCCCATTCCAGCCTATGAGATGATCCGTCATTCGGTTAATACTCATCGGGGTTGTTTTGGCGGATGTACTTTTTGTACAATCTCGGCACATCAGGGAAAGTTTATTGCTTCCCGTTCAGAAGAATCAGTCCTTGCAGAGGTAAAGGAGGTCACTCAGATGGATGATTTTAAAGGATATATCTCAGATATTGGAGGCCCTTCAGCCAATATGTACAAGATGGAGGGGAAGCATCTGGTGATGTGCCAGGCATGCCGTCGTCCATCATGTATCTTTCCTGATGTATGTACCAATCTGAATACCGATCATCGGGGCATGACCTCACTTTATCGTAAAGTCTCGGCCGTTCCTGGGGTTAAAAAAGCATTTGTGAGTAGTGGTATCAGGTATGATATTATATTCCATAAAACCAAAGATGAGAAAATAAACAAAGGCAATGAAGAGTATCTTGAGAATGTTATCGTAAACCATGTTTCGGGCAGATTGAAGGTTGCCCCTGAGCATACAGCAGATAAAGTTCTGGATATTATGCGTAAACCCTCGTTCAATATATTCTTCAAACTGAAAAGTTTCTTCGATAAGGTGAATGCAGCAAACGGACTCAGACAGCAATTAATCCCCTATTTCATTTCGAGTCATCCGGGAAGCACTAATGCCGAGATGGCAGAACTGGCAGCAGAAACCAAAGGATTGGATTTTAAGTTGGAGCAGGTTCAGGATTTCACGCCAACTCCAATGACACTTGCCACAGTAATCTATTATTCAGGTTATCATCCCTACACCCTGGAGAAGATCAGTACAGCACGGGAGGCAAACAAGAAGCTTACGCAGCGCAAATTCTTTTTCTGGTACAAACCTGAAAACCGCAGTGAACTAATTGGGGAACTACGAAAAATGAACCGTCCCGATCTTGAGCAGAAATTGTTCGGGAAGAAATAGGTTAAACCGATTTTATTTATCTTTTTCAATATCAACTAGTTGTGCCAGGATAATTGAATTTTTGTGTTTCTTGAGAATCGTAAACTCATAATCATCGATACTGATTTTTTCATTCATATTAGGAATCCGTCCCAATTTAAGAATCAGATAACCAGCAAGCGTCTCATATTCTTCATTCACCGTTAATGGGTGAGGAAGCATCTCGTTAATATCATCCAGCGAGGCTGAAGCAACCACATTATAGCTCTTCTCCCCTTTTTTCTCAACAAACGGGATCTCATTGTCATATTCGTCCTGAATCTCGCCAACCAGCTCTTCAAGAATGTCTTCCATTGTGACAATACCCTGGGTACCGCCATATTCGTCAACAACAATGGCAATCTGCTGGTGCTTCGACTGGAACTCTTTCAGAAGCTGGGCTATATATTTCGTCTCAGGTACAATCAGAATTGAACGCATGAGCGAGGATATCTTAATCTGCTCATTCTTATGAAGTTTAATCAGGATATCTTTGAGATAAACAACCCCAACAATATTGTCGAGTGATTCAGCATAACACGGAATTCTTGAATAATTCTCTTCAATTAGCCGTTCAACCATCTCCTGCTGAAAATCTTCTACATCGATCGCCATCACCTGCGTCCTTGGAATCATGATTTGTTTGGCAATTCGTTCCGAGAACTCAAATGCATTTTTAATAATATCATAATCAGCCTGTTCTATCTCGCCACTCTCCTTTCCCTGCTTTACCAGGTATTTCAGTTCATCGCTGCTATGAATATCCTGACCTTGTACTGTAGGGATACCAATTGCTTTCAAAACAAGATTTGCAGTTCCGTTTAACAGAAAAATAAATGGGCGAAAAATAAAAAAGAAGAATTGAAGGGGAAGGGCAACAATCAGGACAGTCCGCTGAGAGCGCTGAATAGCAATTGATTTAGGGGCCAGTTCTCCAAAAACAATGTGTAAAACGGTGATAATCAAAAATGCCACAGGCAAAGCGACACGATGAGCCAAATCGGGTTCCATCTGAACCCCAAGAATTGACATCGTATTGAATATGATCCTGGCAACAACCGGTTCCCCGATCCAACCCAGACCAAGACTGGCAAGGGTAATTCCTAGTTGTGTCGCTGCAAGATATCGGTCCAACTGGGATACAATGCGTTTTGCCACCACCGCAAAATGGCTTCCACTCTGAACCTTCATCTCCAGTTGGGAAGCCCTTACTTTGACGATGGCAAATTCAGCAGCAACAAAAAAACCGTTGAAAAATACCAACAAGAGTGTGATCAGAATATCTGCGAACATCCTTATTTAATTATACTAAGCTACAAATATAAATAAATTGAAGATTTAAATCCCAATAATCTGATTTGATAACATAACCACAACATAAAAGATAATTCCTTTATATTTAAACTTTGCGGTTAACTTCCATATCTCCCAGGTGTAGGTTAAGGGCATTTACAGAGATATGTATTTCAATAATAGAAAGCCCCAGGGATGCGATAAGAAGGACCAGGGCCACTCCAAACATCCATACTGCAAATACCTGACTGCCAATGAAGATCAAAAACATAGTCAGTACACACAGAAAGAGACTTGACACTCCAAGGATTTGCATATACTTGGTCAGATAGAGCCGCTTCCGGAGATTTGCAATTTGTCCAAGCAAAACCTCATTCGGATTTACCTTGAACTTTTCGTGAAGTGTCCTGATCAGCGTAGCATAACTCATGAAACGATTGGTATAGGCAAGCATAATCAGCGATATAGCCGAAAATAAAAGCGCAGGAGTCGTCAGGGTGACTGGTTCATTCATAACTGACTTATTTTAAACATCGCAAATAAGTACCGATTTGCGTAATGAATCCAGTTTATCCGCCTGAGTAGGTACAAATTCCTGTCCCACGAAACCTTTGTAACCTGAAGCTACGAGCGCTTTCATGATTGCCGGATAATAGAGTTCCTGAGTATCATCCAGTTCATGCCTTCCCGGAACACCCCCGGTATGAACATGTCCGATATATTTGATATTCTTTTTGATGGTGTCAACGATATTCCCCTCCATGATTTGCATGTGGTATATGTCATAGAGTAGTTTCATGCGGTCTGATCCAACCATTTCGCAAAGGGCAGCTCCCCATGCGGTACTATCGCACTGGTAATCTGCGTGTCCATAACTGTTCAGCAATTCCATAATAATGGTAACACCATGTTTTTCAGCCAGCGGCATCAGTTTTCGAAGACCGATTGCACAATTGACCATCCCCACGTTGTCATTTTGCCCTTCACGGTTTCCCGAGAAGCAAATCAGATTTGGAACTCCGGCTGCAGCAGCAACAGGGATCATCCGTTCATAATCAGCAATCAGTTTTTCGTGGTTTGAAATACGATTAAACCCTTTGGGAATTCCGTAATCGGTTGCATATCCTACTGCACATTTTAGTCCATACTTTTTGACAACTGCCCAGTCTTTCTCCCCCAAGAGTTCAACTGATTCAAGACCCATTGCGGCACATGCCTTAGCCAGATCATCCAGCTGAATATCTCCATAGCACCATTGACTTACTGAATGGCGGATATTCCCTTTAAGTTTAACATTTTCATGCACCGATCCTGCAAAAACACTTGTCGCAGGTAATCCGGCTGCAGCTGCAACTGCAACCCCTGTTGCGCTTCCAATCATTTGTCTCCGGTTCATAATAAGGGATATAAATTAAAATTGATTAGTTATATTATTAAAATGCGGCTGGCGGCTGGCAAAAACATTTTTTCCGATTGAACCACCCTGGAATCAGGAAATCAAGTTAGATATTGTATAACAAGATTTCATAATAAGTAATATTCCAGCCAGTTGCCAGAAGCCAGTTGCCAGCTGCCAGAAGCCAGAAGCCAGTTGCTAAAATAGTTATTTCCCCGTTAATTGCAATATCAGTCCGGTTTTCAGAACCTCACAAGCACGGCTCCCGCAGAATACCCACCTCCAAAGACGGTGATACCAATTAACGAATCAGACGGAATCTTATCCAAATTTTGAGAAAGGCAGATCCCCGTACTTGCACAACCGGTATTTCCAAGTTCCTCGATATTGGTCAGAACAATTTTAGGCGGAATATTTAACTGTTTGATCAGGTTAGCGATAATCCGGTGATTTGCCTGATGAGGGATAATAAAATCAAGATCGTCAATGGTAAGGCTACAGTTTTCGAGGGTAGTTTCAAGAGCAACACGCATAAAATTACAGGCATGCATAAAAACATCTCTTCCATCGGGCATTTTAAGTCCCCCCTCACCCGGACGCAGGTAAACAGCTTCGGTCCCTTTGCCAATATGTCCCAGACCTCTGGTGAAAATATTTAGTATTTCGCCTGGCTTTGACCCCAGAGGCTCATCCGAAATAAAAAGTGCTGTTGCACCGTCCCCCCAGAGATGTCCACTCTTTTCACAGGTTTCATCACTGTACATCGTATTGTGTTCAGAAGCGACAACCAGCGCGCGCGAAGCTTTACCCATTGCAAAATAACCTTCAACGATTTCCAGTGCATTAACCAGGGATGAACATGCCGAGGAGATATAGATTACCTGTGCTTCGGGAATTCCGAATTCGCGCTGCACGGTGTGACCTATCGTTGCAACGGTATCATAGGGAGAATAGGAGGCACCGATAATTAAATCAACATCTTTTATATCGAAGGGTAAAGATTTCAAGGCCCTTGAAACAGCCTCAACCGCCATAGTATTGGCATTTTCACCTGCTGCAGCTTTAGATCTGGTCCTGATACCGGTCCTGTCAAAAATCCATTCGTCGTCCAGGCCATTAAGATTTTTAAAGTGCTCATTGGGAACACGTTGCTCAGGGATGTAATGCGAAACCGTATTAATAAACATTCTCATATCAAAATATCATAATTATAACATACTTAGGCCGAGGCTTTAATCCCCCGGAACAAAATTTTCTGCCAGAGATCAAGAGTCTCACGACAGGGCTTCCCAAAATTGTCAAGGATAAACTGTGTTTCCAGTCCTTTGAGAGTAGTCAATGCAAGGACAGCGGTATTTTGACAGTCATCGACTAAAAATACCCCTGTTTGTGTCCCTTCCTCAAATATGGCAGCAAGGCATTTTTTCTCATGGATGTCGATTACCTGCCGGAAGTGTTCAATTTTCTCACTTCTGTTTAGAAATTCAGTCCTGAGCAGACGATCTTTTCGGATTAAATTTTCAACAGCCTTCATATGGGTAATCATAAATCTGGCTATCTTTTTTTCAGGGTCAATTTTCATGTTTACAACTCGACTCAGATCATGGAGAATCCGGTCAACTTCATTCCTGATGACTTCATGATATAACTCCTCCCGGGTTTTAAAATAGGTGTAAATGGTTCTGCGACCAAGTCCTGAGGCTTTGGCCACATCATCCATGGTCGTGTTGGTAGGTCCCTGATGGGCATATACCATCCTGGCTACATTAAGAATTGTATGACGGGTAGTGTCTCTCAAACTAAATTATTTTGCACAAAAACTAATTGCGTGTGCAAAAGTAACCCTTTTTTAATACGCGCTGAATATTTTATTGATTGTTAACTTTTGCAATCAGATTCCACCACGATTTGTCTTTCCACTCCTTTGTTATCCCCTCATTAAACAGAATATCGCTCATAGAAAACTGAACCATAGCCAAATCTTCAGCCGAGGATTCAGCATACCCTGATTGTGTTTCATGAACGCGCACCGCATGAAGTTTCACATTTTGTTCACCATTAACCAGCTTAGCCGTCGAAATAATACGGTCCATCACGAAAAAAAACAGCAACGCATATCCTTCTGCGGAGGGAGAAACGGGTATTTCTGCCACACGCGCATTGATGCGGTATATCGAATCCTTTACCTCAGGAGCCTCATTGTCCCATAACGTAAAAGCGTGATCGAAACTGTGGATAAATTCTGCAACATGATTAAGCAGAACAAAATCCATCACCATGAAACCGTTGTCGAGGTGATCCGACTTCAAAAAAACCTCCACCTCATACGAGTGTCCATGGATATTTTCGCGGCAACGTTGCGATGTACAGTTACGAACGATATGGGCCCCTTCGAACCGGAATTTTTTTCTGATTATCATCCTTTAGATATATTTAGCCGCGAAATTAGAAAAGATAAGGGATATAACCGACCTTAGGGTGAGATAATAAATAAAGCGCTACTGGCAACAAGGTACTGGCCACTATCTGACAATAAAAATAAAATTATATTCTGACCTGCATTCTATGGCATATATTATTCTAAATCAGCAACAATACAACCATCCGCAGGCTACTAAATTCTAAAAGACTATTTTATAGCTTGTGCCTCCGGCTTAACGATGTCTCCAAAATAAGTAATGGTACTACGATCGTTACTGCTGATGGTGAGTGTGGATGAACCGTCGGGACTTACGAACAGATTCAGTTGAAAGCAGTCACGTGAAACAGGAACTGAGATGGTTAATGCATACCCCTTCCCCCTATTCCGGGTCGTAACCTTAAACTCCTTTGGCTTTGCATCGAATTTAATCCCCCCATCTCCTCCATAATCAACATGATAAGCCCTTCCATAAAATGGCATATAACTCTCAACACGGTCAGGATGAAATTTTGTGAAATTTGAATTCGTAGTAAGATCGACAGACCCACCATTCTGGGGTAAGGCACGTGTCGCAATGAAAACAAACTCTCTCGAATTTATCAGTTGCCCAATCTGATTTTCATGCTCTATTTTGTCCGATTTCCGTTTTGCCTTCCTGGAACCCTCCTGAGTAAATCCCGATGCCAAAATAAAAATGAACATCATAAAAGCCAGTAGAATCTTTTTAGCATTCATAATTTCATTGTGTTGATCCAAATTGTGATCTGCAATTTTAATGCCAGAATCATCAAGGAAATTAGGCTGTATTAATCCTGCTTCAATGACTTATAATGGGCAGAAGAATACCCAACCTACTTAGCATCAATAACCAACCTGTCCTGAACCATCCGATTATTAAACTGCTGTACTACAGCTTTGAACAATTTTTGTTCATTCTCAAAACCGATCTGACCCAAAAGATTCTTACTTAAATAGGGATCTGTTGTCCGGTTATAAATTCCGGTCAGCTTATTCTCGGTAAAATAGAAGGCCAGATCTCCGGTCAAAAACTGGTAGGAATCTTCAAGGTAGTTGATTACAAATCGTTGGGCCAAAGGATCGAAAAGATTATTTCCAAAGGCAATATAGGGTTTTGGATAGTTCAGGTATCCCAAAACCGTAGGCATAATATCAATTTGCTGCGCCAATGAATCATTATTACCGACCAGACTCCCATCTCCCTTGTAAAAAATGAGCGGAGCAGCATAATAATTAACCGCCGTTTTATACTCCTTAAAATCAGACTCTGAACAATGGTCTGAAGTAATTACAAAAAGGGTGTTTTTAAACCAAGGCATTGTGGAAGCTTTATCAAAAAACTCCTTAAGTGCCATATCGGTATACCGGATACATTTTTGAAGCGGCATATGCTCCTCGGGAAAACGGACTTTATACTTTTCCGGAACTTTAAATGGATGATGAGATGAAACCGAAAAGATAGTTGTAAAGAAGGGCTCTTTCATTTGGTTCATATCGTTGGCAAAGAACTGGAAGAATGGTTCATCCCAGATTCCCCAAACTCCATCAAAACCCTCATCGTCCGCATATTCATTCTTTCCAATATAACGTTGAAATCCGGCAATTTTAGCAAACGCATCAAAACCCATGGAGCCATTGGGGGCACCATGGAAAAAAGCGGTCTGATAACCCTCTTTCGACAACAAGCCGGCAAGGCTGTTTATCCTGTTTCCCGATCGTTCTGAAATCACATAGGGGACCACCAGGGCAGGGATACTTGCCGTGATGGAAGGGATCGCGTCGATTGATTTTCTGCCGTTTGCAAATGCATTGGTAAATACATAACTCTTACTGATCAGAGAATCGATGAAAGGGGTATACCCTTTATATTGACCGCCATTTAAATTTTTGTTCAAGGCTCCTACAAATTCCTTACTGAAACTTTCCAAAATAATAACCACCACATTATCATGCCTTTGAGCCTCTGTCGTATTTGGAATTCTGACAGGAGAGTAGATCTGGCTCAACTCATCTTCTGAGGTGAAATAATGCCTTACCTCAAAAGCTTTTTTACCCCAGGTTCTCAGGATACAAAAGGGAGTATTCAATACCAAAGACATCTCTTCAGTTGAGCTTACATATTTCCCGGCATTGTTCATGCTGATTGGCCGCGTACTTGGCATATATCCTCCCCTCATCCCGATTACACTCAATCCTGAAACCAAAACCAGCGCAACCAAAGACGAAACCATATATCGCCATCCCTTTCCATGAAAAACCGCCATTGGTCTTACCAGGGAATAAAGCCTTTCAAGGAGAAAAAGAGTTAAAATCCAAATCAGGATAATATACCAGAAATCATAAAATATTCTGGAAATTAACCGGTAATTACCTGCATCGTGACTTACTATATCGAAGGCGCTTGCTGTTGTTCGCTTCAGGATGAAAGGATAATATATAATATCGATATAATTGAATGCAATTCCAATACCATTTATAACCATAAATACCCATTTCAAAATTCGCTGATACTGTTCGCCAAATTTGAATGGAAAAGGGAGAAGGAACAATAAAAAGAAGAGTGCATTCAGGTATAAAACAGCACTGGTGTCGAACATAACACCGCCGCGCATAATTCGGATGAAAGAGTCAAAATCAACATGGGGAAACATCGATCGGTTGAACAGGTAAAAGAGTATCCTGCCGACCGAATATAGGACCATAACTATAAGAAACCGGTAAACAAGGACAACATACTCGTTAGCAGTGCGTTTATTGGATGAGGTTTGAAAAATTGTCATTTAATAAAATGGTTAAGCCTACAAAAGTAACAGCTTATTTGGTTTAAATCATTTATTTAACATTCATTAATTAGAACAAATAATGAACAGATAAGTTATTTCTATCGTCTTAATTACACTTATAAAGCTGGAAATCAGCTAGAAAAAAACTATTTAACATTAAAAAGCCGCTCCATATCTGGAGCGGCTTTTAATATTTCCAATCTGGACAATCTATTTTTCGAAACGTTCTTCAATTGCAATAATCTGTTTTGCAAGTTCTTTTGGAAGACGAGTTCCGAAAGTGGCGTATTGTTCACGTACCAGGTCGAGTTCATCTTTCCATTGACCTTTATCAACAGCCAGTAATTCAGGCATATTCTCATCAACGCCCACTAATCCGGTAGTATTGATTGAGCCCAATTTAGGAACGAATCCAATAGCGGTTTCGTCAGCGGCAACAGTACCCACAACACGTTCGAAGATCCACTGTAAAACCCTGATGTTATCACCATAACCAGGCCACAGGAACTTGCCTTGGGCACTCTTACGGAACCAGTTGACATTGAATATTTTAGGAAGCATCGCTTTATCAGGGGCATTTTCGCCAATAGTTACCCAATGTCCGAAATAGTCACCCATGTGATACCCGCAGAAAGGCAACATAGCAAATGGATCACGACGAACACCAGCTTTGAGACCTATTGCGGCCGCGGTAACTTCAGAGCCTACGATAGAACCCATGAACACACCATGATTCCAGTCAAATGACTGATAAACCAAGGGAACAGTTCCGGGACGACGACCTCCGAAGAGGATCGCTGCTATTGGAACACCCGTAGGGTTCTCCCAATCCTTGTCAATGACAGGACACTGGAATGCAGGGGCAGAGAAACGGGCATTCGGATGGGCAGCAGGCTTACCGCTTGCAGCATCGTAAACTTCGTTCGTCCAGGTAATGGTTCCTTCAGGTGCATCGTATCCGATACCTTCCCACCAAATGTCGCCATCAGGTGTTAAACCAGTATTGGTGAAAATTGTATTTGCCCTGGCAGACAACATCGCATTTGGATTTGTATCCATTGAGGTATAAGGAGCTACTCCAAAGAACCCTGCCTCGGGGTTGATTGCATAAAGCTGACCATCTTTGCCAAATTTCATCCAGGCAATATCGTCGCCTACTGTTTCAACTTTCCAACCCGGAATAGAAGGAACAAGCATCGCGAGATTTGTTTTTCCACAGGCACTTGGAAATGCAGCTGCGATATATTTTTTAACACCCTCCGGATTTGTAATCCCCATGATCAGCATATGCTCAGCAAGCCAGCCTTGTCTTTTTGCCATACTTGAAGCAATCCGCAAAGCAAAACACTTCTTGCCAAGTAATGCATTACCTCCGTAACCGCTGCCATACGAAAGGATTTCGTTGGTTTCAGGGAAATGACAGATATATTTATTTTCAATTGGAGCACATGGCCATTTGGAATCTTCCTGCCCTGGCTCGAGTGGAGCACCAACAGAGTGGATACAAGGAACAAATTCGCCATTCCCAAGGACATCCAGAACCGCTTTCCCCATACGTGTCATAACTTTCATGTTGACAACAACATAAGGAGAATCGGTTAATTCAATTCCGATATGGGCGATATCTGAACCAAGGGGACCCATACTAAAGGGAATTACATACATGGTCCGACCTTTCATGCATCCTTTGAAGTAACCCTTCAGGGTTGCTTTCATCTCTAAAGGATCTGCCCAGTTGTTGGTAGGGCCTGCATCCTCTTCCTTTGCAGAACAGATATAGGTTCTGTTTTCAACGCGTGCCACATCGCTGGGATCGGACTGAAAATAGTAACTTCCCGGACGTTTTTTCTCATCCAGCTTAACAGCCATACCGCTTGCTACCATTTCACCTAAAAGACGTGTGTTTTCCTCTTCGGAACCATCACACCAGTAAACTTTCTCAGGCTGACAAAGCTCTGCCCATTCGTTTACCCAATTGATCAACTTCTGATTACTAGTCATTAAAAAAAAATTTTAAAAAACGATTAAAAGAAAGGAATTCAACTTCCCTATGAAGCTTATTCTAATTTTGTTCAATATATTCCTTGCAGGCCAGATAAATATTCTCTACAAGTTCCGCAATTTTAGACTCCGGAACAGCAGAAAAAGCAAGCCTAATCAAATTTCCAAAAACAATGACACCGGTACTGTAATTATCGAGTAAAATCTTTCGGATAGCCTCAGCTTTCAACGAATCGTTCAATTCGATACACATGAAATAACCTGAGTTAAAAGGGAGCGCCACAAAATATTCTGTATATTTCGGATCTGCCAGTACCTTGATAATAGTCTGATATCTTGACTTTAACGTATTGTATTTCTCTTTCTTATCTGCTTCGTACTGAGCAGAGAAATACGCTGTGTATAATAATGACTGCGAAAGGTGACTCACATTCGAGATGTTCCCCCGCACGGCCCCTGCTGTCTTATTTTCAAGTGCTTCGTATAATTCAGGTGTGCCGTTTTTTACACCATAGGTCATAAAACCGACCCTGAATCCCCATACATAATCCTCTTTGGTTGGCCCATCGAGTTTTACTGCAAGCACCTTTTCGCTAAGTATGCTTAATTGGTTAAAAATGGATTCTGTGTAGACGCCATTCTCATAAACTAATCCAAAATAGGCATCATCAATGATTGCAACCACATTTTTTCCCTGTTCAGCCTGTTTATTAATCGCATTTACGATTGGACCGATCTCGGATTCCAGGGGTGTATATCCGGTTGGATTATTGGGAAAGTTCAATAAAAGAACAATTTTCCCTTGTATTGAATCGAGGGTATCAGAGAAACCCTCAACATTAAATCCCCCATTTTTGAATAACGGGAAGGTGACAATTCTGCCCCGGTAGGCATTTTCGAAGATCAATGAATAATTTTCCCAGTAAAGATCAGGGATAACGATTGTATCATCCTCATCAACAAACATATAACTCGAAATACTAATTCCATGGGTTAATCCGCTGGTAACAATTGGAATACTTATCGGCGTAGTTCCGAGAGTGGGATTCTTCCGGTAAATCGACTCTTTCCAATAGTCGCGCAACTCCTTTTTACCAAAACTGGGCGCATAAGGATAAACCGATGCGAGTGGTAAATTGATCAGATTGTCGAATTCAGAAAGGTGCATGGAAGAACCGCTGTCTTCAATCGCTTCACCAATTGTTGCATTAATATTTTTACCTTTTGCCTGTGCCGATTGAGACAAAATTCCAAGCTTCGGGAAAAAAATATTTTTACCTCTTTCGCTGAGTACTTCAAGAATATTCGTATTCAGCTTTTGAATGGTATGGTTTAGGTCAGTTGCTTGCTTGTCCATTAAGTGCTGTTTAATTTAATTAATTAATACTTGAGTGCAAAATTATTTGAATTTAATGAGATATTACAACTTCTGATGCTTCTAAATCAAAACTTAACAATGATTTGACATAGCCATTCTTTGACTCCGGTTGGCGTCAGATGTTAGGCGGAGTAACAATCCACAGCACCCTTGCCGAGGAGTTATGCATATTTTTTAATGTATGTGGGATCGTGGAATTGAAATAGAAATTATCCCCCTTTTCAAGAATGTATTGCGAATGGTCTAATGTAATCAACAATTTACCTTCCAGGATAAAAATAAATTCCTGTCCGGGATGCTGATACATAATCTCGGAAGAGTCTGAATTCTCGACGAATTTCAAAATATAGGGCTCCATTTGCTTGCTGTTTTCGTGATGAGAAAGGAGAAACAGACTGGTTCCACTGGAATTTACTTTTACAAACTTAATATCACCCGATTTGATCAGCGGATTTTTAGTCAGCGATTCATGCTCCCCTATCAACTCACCTACTGTTGCAAAAAGGCTGTTGGCAATACTTTTTAAAGTAACAATTGAAGGAAATGCCTTGGAGTTTTCGATTTGCGAGAGTGCACTGGCGCTAATTCCAACTTTTTTTGACAAATCACTCAGCGGCAAGCTTAACATTTCTCTTTTGCGTTTTATCCTCTCACCTAATCGATTCATTGGTATTGCATTATGAATTTAAAGATCATTTTATGATAGCATAGGCACAAAAGTAATAGTTTTTATGACCGCTGCATTATCAGGGTTAATAAATTAAGTAATACTTAACAAAAAACAATTCAGGGATAGGGCAATTTATCTATTCAGCAATTAAGCATAAACCAATCAGCTAAATGGGAAATTGGAATTTCACTAAAATGTGAGAGTTTGCCCGGATTTTGGAATTCTGAAACAGCATTACTGCCGACGGCATAAAACAAATTAGAGGACAAGTAACCATTTGGTCACCATTGTCCTCTAGTTTGTATCCTAACGTTAAGAAACAGGCAGGTGGATCAGGATCTTGGGTGAAATCTGTTTACGGTGTCCTTAAGGTATTCTTTATCCAAATGGGCATAAATCTCGGTTGTCAGAATTGACTCGTGACCCAACATCTCCTGCACAGTTCTCAGATCTGCTCCACCTTGCACCAGGGATGAGGCAAAAGAGTGTCTAAAGGTATGGGGACTTATATTCTTCTCAAGTTTTATTTTGTCAGCAAGATTTTTGATAATAGTAAATATCATCACCCTGCTTAATTTTTTCCCACGCCTGTTGAGGAAAACAATATTCTCAAATCCCTTTTCAATAACGAGCTTTTTACGTGAGCTTACAAGGTATTTTTTGATATCCTCAATTGCCCTTTTACTGATAGGAACAAGTCTTTCACGCTCTCCCTTTCCGGCTATCCTAAGAAATTCCTGCTCAAAATGGAGGTTTGAAACTTTAAGATCAACCAACTCTGAAACTCTTAATCCACAGCTGTAAAGTGTCTCAAGAATTGCTCTATTACGAAGTCCTTCAGCCTTTGCCACATCGATAGCATCAATCAGGCTGTTAATCTCATCTTCCGTAAGAATCTCAGGAAGTTTGCGGCCAATCCTGGGTGATTCGAGCAATGTTGTCGGATCATTTTCAACCGCTTCTTCGATTAACAGAAATTTATAGAAAGATTTAATGCCGGATATGGTTCGGGCTTGAGTGCGTGGACTTATTCCATTTTGATTCATCCACTCTACGAATTTTCTTAATTGCGCTAATTTTACCGTTTCCGGAGCGAGGTTAGGATAATGCTCTTCAACAAACATGATCAGTTTGTTAATGTCATTAACATAAGCACTTACTGAGTTGGGAGAAAGCGACTTCTCTATCCTCAGAAATGTTTCATACCCTTTTTTGCTTTCTAACCAATTCATATTGATTTTTTTAATAAAGATGAAATATTAAATTAATACTAAATATATGTATCATAACAAACAATAAAGTATAAATGTTGTTTCATTTTTATGCAAATTGCACAATATAAATATACAAAATATTTTATATTAATGAAAATTATTATTATCAACGGCCCAAATTTAAATTTATTAGGGGTCAGGGAAAAAAGCATTTACGGAAGTAGCACATTTTCAGACTACTACAAAAAACTGATTGTCCTCTTCCCGGATTTGGAGTTTGACTACTTTCAGTCGAATGTCGAAGGAGAGATTATTAATTATCTTCATAAAGTTGGGTTTTCGACAGAAGGGATAATTCTAAATGCAGGTGCATATACACACACCTCTGTTGCAATACGCGATGCAATAGCTGCAATTACCACCCCCGTTATTGAGGTTCATATCTCCAATATCCTAACCCGAGAGAATTTCAGGCATGAATCAATAATTGGCCCCGTCTGCAGAGGGAGTATCATGGGATTCGGTCTCGACTCTTACAGGCTTGGAATTGAAAGCTTTCTTGCGCCCGAATAAATAGTTTATCTTTGCTACATAAAAACAAGGGAATAAACATGGATAGTATTAAGCATACGAAAATTGTAGCAACGATCTCGGATAAGCATTGTGAATCTGAATTTTTGCAGGAATTGTACGACGCAGGGATGAACGTGGTAAGGATCAATACAGCACATCAGACACCTGAGACCGCTTTGAAAATTGTCAAAAATGTGAGAAGTGTATGCGATTGCATTGCTATCCTCATTGATACCAAAGGGCCAGAAATAAGGACAAAAAACGTCATCAATCCCATTGTTGTTAAAACCGGTGACCACCTCTTCGTTAAGGGGGGAAATGAGGATTCAACAGACAAGCTTTTAATTGTTGATTATGATCAATTTGCTGAAAACATTCCCGTTGGATCCTTTATGCTTATCGATGACGGGGAGATGGAGTTTAAAATCATCGGGAAAGTGGGTGATGCCCTGGAAATGGTAGTTTGTAACGATGGCGAGATTAAAAATAAAAAAAGTATAAATGTACCGGGTGTTACGGTTACCTTACCCCCGATTACCGAAAAAGATAAAATGTTTATTGAATGGGCGGCGGATAACGATATCGACTTTGTTGCCCACTCCTTTGTCCGGAACAAAGAGGATGTTTTAGCGGTCCAGAAAATACTGGACGACAAAAAAAGTCCGATAAAAATCATCTCCAAGATTGAAAATACCGATGGAGTCAATAACATAGACGAGATACTTGATTATTCCTATGGAATTATGGTTGCCAGGGGCGATCTGGGAATTGAAATACCGGCTGAAAAGATCCCCTCGATTCAGCGCGGCCTAATCCGCAAATGCATTAAGCGGAAAAAGCCCGTGATTATTGCCACTCAAATGTTGCACTCAATGATTAACAGTCCACGCCCTACCCGTGCAGAGGTTAGCGATGTTGCCAACGCCATTTTCGACCGAACTGATGCGATTATGCTCTCCGGGGAGACTGCCTATGGGCAATATCCCGTTGAGGCGGTTAGTCTGATGACCAGAGTTGCCATTGAAATAGAGACCAGCAAGGACAGGCGCAACGATGTTCCTGTTCCCCGGCTTGACAATGAAGTCTCCGCATTTCTGGCAGAGGCCGCAGTATTGGCTGCCAATGAAATAAAAGTGGCGGCAATTGTTACCGATACCCTGACCGGCAAAATTGCCAGATACATCTCCGCTTTCAGAAGTCCGCGACCAGTGTATGCGAAATGCCACAATGGACGGGTAATGCGCGAGCTCGCCCTCTCTTATGGGGTACATGCAAGCCTTATTATTTCTAAAAAGAATAAACACAAACTGGTCGAATCTTCACTTCTTGATCTCAAAGCCCGCGGAAAGATTACCGAAAACGATACGGTGGTTTATGTAGGTGGAAATTTTGGCGTTGGGGGTGGAACCTCCTTTATCGAGATCGCCTCAGTTGCCCGTATGACCAATGAGAAGAAAAACAGCAAACATAATACAAGTGAGCTGTAGATTTCCATAAGAAATTTATTGTTTCAATTAAATTTTTCCTTATATTTGTTAGTAAAGATAACTGAGGATGAGCTGATTCCTTTGCCTCAGACAGAAGCACTCTGAAAATTATTGGTTCCCTTAATTTTACTAATAAATTATATTAAGATGAAGAAAAATGCCATTCTACTTACTTTTGCGATTCTAAGTCTTGTCTGCACCATGGGATTTGGGCAAAAGATCACCATTGGGGTAAAAGGGGGATTCAGCATTCCAAAACTTTCAGGTGGAAGTTCAGATGACCCTTTGAGCACCGGATACTCATCCCGGTTTGCAGAAGAGGGCGGCATTTATGCGGAATATCATACCAATAAAAAGTTCTCTGTCTCTCTTGGTGTGGAATATTCATCCCAGGGTGGGAAAAAGGACAAATTACAAGCATTGACAACTCCAAAGGAGATCCCGGTATTTATCCTCCCTTTTCCAACTCCAAAATATCTCTATGCTGATTATAAAAGCGAAGCAAAAATAAATTACGTTTTAATACCTTTACTGGCCAGATATAACTGGAGGATTAATCCGAAGAGTCCTGTCAGGATTTATGCAGCATTAGGACCTTTCGCAGGAATTTTGCTCAATGCGAAACAGGTAATCAGTGGTGGTTCTCAGGCTATTTATTCAGATCCGTCAGGAAAATCTCCCATAACATTGCCAGGAGATCCAACTCAAATGAAGATTCCATTTGATAAAACCGTAAATATTAAAGATTCATTAAACAGGTACAATACGGGAATATGCGGGTTTGTCGGCATTTCTTATTCCATTACAAAAAAACATTCCATATTCTTAGAGGCAGGTGGAAATTACGGATTCATTGCGATTCAAAAAGGAAAGGGAATAGGAAAAAATAATTCCGGAGCAGCAGTGGTTACTGTTGGATATGCCTATACCCTTCAAAATAAATACTATTATCGCGGCAGGCGCTAAACCTGCCGCTGCAAACGGCTAACCCTCCGCTTTATCAAACTAAATAAATCCCCTAATGAAGAAATTATATCTTCTTTTAATGGCCGTCGCCTATTTTCAAATGGCATTTAGTCAGAATGATATTCCAAAACAGGACTGGCAGCTTAAAACCGAAGATACCTTTATCAGAATTGGTATTGCAAACAACCGCCCTGCCATTTATGAATTAAAAAACTCAAAAAACGGGTGGAACTGGATAAGGGAGAAGTCGGAAATGCCGTTTCCTGAAAAAGTTAGGATTGGAATCAGCACATACCAGCCAAACTGGAAATATAAGGATGCCACCCAGGAGAAATCAAATGGAACAAAACTTACGCTTCGCTTTTTTAGTACTGCTCCAAATCTGGAACTGGAATCAGTGTGGATTGCCCTGCCGGGTGTCGGACCGGTTGAAAATCTGGTTTCCATTAAAAACAGTTCAGGCGAAAGTGTCATATTTCAGGATGCGGATGTTGTTTCTGCGAACATTACGTTAACCGCCGATTCCTCAATTACCCTTTGGCGCTTTAATAAAGGGAGGTACCTGGGAAATAAAGATCCTAAAGATAAACCCATCGTAAATTCGGATAAAATCGGAGCTAATTATTCCATTCTGAATTATCTCTCAAACGATGCCAATGGCTCCTCTCCTGAAGGGATAAACAGCCATCTGCCATTTCAGGTATTTGATATCGACTCGAAACATGGATTATATATCGGATATGAATGGAGTTTTGGTGTTTTTAAAAACCAAACTAAAACTGATCCGCTTGTAATTAACTATAAATCATATTTATGGGATACAACCTCGGTTACCATTGTGAAAGGGAAAACATTTAAGATACCTGCGGTTTTCTTTGGAACCTACACGGGAAATATTGATGATGGAACCAATAAAATGAAACGATGGTTCTGGAATTATAAGATCACCCCCTCGCTGAAAAATAATCCCCAGGAACCTTTAATTGAATATTGCATTCCGGGAAATGAATCGCAGTTAACTGAATATTATAAAAAATACCCGGTAGCCGAATGGGGAGCAGAACTGGGAAAGATTGACATCGACTGGCTCGATGGTTCAGGCTCTGATTGGACAAAAGGCAATTTTAAGCGGTATGCATTCTGGAAGCCCGATTCGTTGAAGTGGCCTAACGGCATGACTGCAGGTGATATTGTTCATCGCAATAACCAGAAACTCTCACTTTATATGAATTTCACGTTTGAGCGTAACGATATTGGCACAGAAGAGGGAAAAGAGAAAGAGAAAAATGCACTTTTAACAAGATATGATAACTGGCATTATGATTACTGGAGAAGTGATATGGTTCTGGAGGCCAGATTTAACTATTTGAGTCATGAATCGCTTCTTGAAATCCTTGATTATTTAATTGCAAACCGGCCCAACTTTCGCTACGAGCATTGTGGCAACGGAGGGTTATTAAAGGATTTCACGACGCTTCAGCGAATCTCGGTGTTTACGAATGAGGATTCCGGAGGTCCAGAATATCACCGCGAATCATTCTATTCCTGTTCATTTATGATTAATCCTGTTCAGATTAAAACAGATATCGGAATGAATCTTGGACCTCACGGGGAGGTCCCCAACAATGCCGGTTACACTCCAAACGGTGGAGTTATTAATGATTCCCCCGAATGGGTAAACTACATCCTTAGAACCGGGTTTATGGGGGCCAATATGGCAACTAACTGGTGCTTCTATACTCCGAATCAGATTGAAGGGGTGAAAAAACACTGGCCGCTTTACAAAACAAGACAACGGCCCATTTTAAGAGGTCTCAAACCAGGAGATTCGGCAGCTGATGTCTATCATATACTCCCCATTCCCAATGGCATTGACTGGGATGGTATTGAATATTTTAATACCTCACTGAATAAAGGGTCAGTGCTCCTTTTCAAACCATCCGAAAGTACTCCAAATTCAAAAGTCATCAAATTGAGAGGACTTGACAGACTGGAAACATACAACATTACATTCGAAGAACGAAACGAGCTAAACCGAAAAATGACCGGGGCAGAACTTATGGATAAGGGAATTGAAGTGAATGGGATGATTGGAAATTATGCTTCGGAGATCATATGGATTAACTAAAAAAAATAAGCCGTCTCATTTTAATTTTGAGACAGCTTATTTTTATTATCTCATATCGTTTATTTCAACCTTGGGATATTTTGCAGGATCGAACTTGAAATAGTCAGCAGTCAAATTCTGGTCGGTCTTCATATTCTTCATCGCCAAAGTGTAGGCATTCCCGTCTTTATTAAATGTCTTAGCCATAAGTATCTGATATTTTGCTTTATCTACACTTAATCTCACCTTTGTGAACTCTTTTGCCTTATCAACAGGAAAGAGATCAATCACAAACGCAGCTTTACCTGCAACAGGCTCTTCTCCGACATAGGTATACTTAAAACCTTTTTCATAAATGGTAAAGATATTGGCCGGATTGAGTGAGGCTTCGCTTTCCGGATCAACGGCTGAAATATTCACTTCATTCGATTGGGTCAGATAACTCCAGGTTACAGCACCGTCGGAATAGACTTCCATCCCCATGGCCGGCATGTGCAACCGGTAGCTTTTCCCTTTTAACGCGACACTCCCTTCATTGGTTTCGGTAACACTTCCCGATTTATTCTCAAGGGTAAACGAGAAATCGATCTGGATAGTTTTGTAACTCTTGCTTGTTTGCGAAAGTTTATCGAGGATCTCTTTGGCTTTAGCATCCTGTTGAGCGAAAAGCGATCCGGTAATCAACGTTAAAGCGGCAAATAAAAAAATAGTTCTCATCTTCTGTTATATAAATTATAAATTCCCATTATTGATTAAGACCCCGCAATAATTGTTCCAAAGCATATTCATCCTGCAATAAAACCTGTCGGGCCTTGCTCCCCTCATTTTGTCCGACAATTCCCGCCGCCTCCAACTGATCCATAATCCGGCCTGCCCGGTTGTATCCAATGGAGAATTTACGCTGAATCGCTGAAGTAGAACCGGTCTGATTCATCACTACGATGCGTGCTGCATCGTCGAAGAATTCATCCCGGTTTTTCAGGTCAACCATATCCGAATCACCTGATCCTTCATCATGACATTCGGGCAACAAATAGGCACTTGGGTAGGAAGGTTGCTGACTTATATACTTCGCAATAGACTCAACCTCAGGGGTGTCCACAAAGGCGCATTGCACCCGGATCAGGGAATTCCCGGTTGAGACAAGCATATCGCCCTTGCCTATGAGCTGGTTGGCACCAGGGGTATCCAGAATTGTTCTGGAATCGACCATCGAGGCAACCTTAAAGGCGATACGTGCCGGGAAATTGGCCTTGATAACCCCTGTAATGATATTGATCGAAGGGCGCTGGGTGGCGATTACCATGTGAATCCCCACTGCCCTTGCGAGCTGAGCAATCCGCGCAATCGGCAATTCGATCTCCTTTCCTGCAGTCATGATCAGGTCGGCAAACTCATCAATAACAACCACTATATATGGCTGATATTTATGTCCTTTCAGCGGATTCAGCCGTCGGGCTATAAATTTTTCATTGTACTCCTTGATATTTCGTGCATGTGCCTTCTTAAGGAGGTCATAACGCATATCCATCTCGTGGTTTAACGAGTTAAGGGTATTCTTTACACGTTGAACGTCGGTAATAATCGGATCGGTCTCCCCCTCCATTTTGGCAAGAAAATGTTTTTCAATGATGGAGTAGAGGTTTAATTCCACCTTTTTGGGATCGATAAACACAAATTTCAACTGTGCAGGATGCTTCTTATAAAGTAACGATGAGATGATCGCATTCAAACCGACCGATTTCCCCTGTCCTGTTGCCCCTGCCACAAGAATATGGGGCATCTTGGTGAGATCAACAACAAAGGTTTCATTCGAAATTGTCTTTCCCAAAGCCAGTGGAAGCTCATAATCGCTCTCCTGAAATACTTTGGAAGAGATCAGCGAACGCATCGAAACAATCTCGGGCTTGCTGTTTGGAACTTCAATACCAACTGTCCCTTTCCCCGGTATCGGCGCGATAATCCGTATCCCTAAGGCTGCAAGACTTAAGGCGATATCATCTTCAAGGTTTTTAATCTTCGAGATCCTTACGCCCGGTGCGGGAACAATCTCGTAAAGGGTGATCGTCGGACCTGTAGTTGCTTTGATCTTGACAATCTCGATATTGTAATTCTTCAGCGTCTGAAGGATCTTATTCTTATTTTCGATTAACTCCTCATTCGACACCTGAGGGTTTCCTGATGAACGCTCTTCGAGTAATTCAATTGGCGGAAATTTATACCGGGACAACTCCAGTGTCGGATCAAAATCGGGCAACTCGGCATCTGCTCCTTCGTAGAGGCCATCCTCTTCGTCACTTTTTCGCGGAGTAGGGACGTAAAGAGGCTGATTTGTAAATTGAGATGGCTCTTCCCGGTGAATCTCTTCACGTTCAAGCTCCAGGGGCTCTTTTTCGACTGAACCGGCGTATACAATCTCAACGTTGTTTCCCACTGCAACCTTGGCGAAAGCCCGCTCATTGGTTTCGATCACGGGAGGCTGAGGAATGGAAAAGATATCCTCCTCCGGAATCTCCTCCCTGACGGCTTTGGTATTCTCTTTTCTGATCCGTTTGTAGGTCACCCATCTTTTCAGAAGCGGCCACGCCTCTTCAAAAGCGATGACCAGGCAAATCATCATCGAGCAGAGGATCAGGAAGAAGGTACCCACCTTGCCAATCGTAATATTCAATAATTGACTAATATGAAAGCCATAATTACCCCCCGGGAGAATATACGATTTTTCATACAGGGAGGTAAGAAAATACCCTGCAGCAACAGAAGTCCAAATAATTAGGAACAGCGCATAGGCAAAGTTCCTTCTTAGCGAAAACCTCCCGATCTTACCCATCCGTAATGCAATGATAACGAACAAATAAATAAATCCATACGCTGCAATTCCAAAACCCTTGTTTATAAACAGATTCGAAAGTAATGCCCCCCAACGTCCTCCTGCATTTTGCATTTTCAGATCGGGATTCGAAAATAACTCTTTAAAGGTTACATCGAGAAGACTGATGTCGGCCCCCCCTGAAATGAAAAAGGAGGTGAAAGAGATCAGGAGGTAGAACGAAAGGAACACAAGGAGAATCGCAAGGATCCCTCCAACCCGCTCACCAGTGCTGAGATTTCCTAACCGACCACCGCTTTTGGTTTTCTTCGCTGAAGGTGCACCTGATTTTTCATTCTTAATGCGAGTCATGGTATTGAAATCAAATAATTTTTAAAGGGACAAATAGTTTTGCAAATTTAACCAAAAAAGGGAATAGGCAATATGACTAAATGGAATATGCAGAGACAACCCGGCGTACCTCTATATCGAACATACCCTAATTTTCAGCCTACTACACCCTAATTATAATCTTTAAAATATGATATAATGCAGTATCCAAATCATTGATAATTCGTTCCTTTAGATCGATATT
>CAIVCR010000068.1 GCA_903904515.1 uncultured Bacteroidia bacterium | reverse complement strand
GGTCAATCAATATTGTCTTATTATTTAAGACGGCTGCAAAAGTACGAAGTTTTTTTTTGTTGCAAACTGATCGGGGTTAAAAAATGGAAACAATCTGAAAATTTGTTCATTTGGTTCTAAATCTGCTCTTTTCGGACCTTAAAAAGTTAATAAATGATAATGTTAACCCTTCCAATAGGTGGGGAGATTAAGATTATTGGTATCTTCGCCTCAATTTTTAGATCGCTATTCATACAAAATAAAGAAATAGAGCCGTAAAATATGATGAACGCAAATGATTTGAAGTCACAAGGGTATAAATTTTACAACAAAGTTGTGGGCTGGTTTATATTCCTTATTGCAGCTATAGTTTACCTCAGCACAATTGAGCCAACTGCCAGCTTCTGGGATTGCCCGGAGTTTATTGCTACAGCATTTAGTCTGCAGGTGGGCCATCCCCCGGGTGCCCCTCTCTTTATGATCATGGGTCGTCTCTTTACCATGTTTGCGGGGAGTCCTGCCCAGGTGCCCGTAATGGTGAATATCCTTACAGCCCTTGCCAGTGCGTTTACTATCCTTTTCCTGTTTTGGACCATTACCCATCTTGCGCGCAAAATCGTAGGTACCGAAGATGCAGAGTTGACACTTCCCCAGCTGATTGCCGTGTTAGGTGCAGGGGCGGTTGGGGCACTTGCCTACACTTTTTCTGATACATTCTGGTTCTCAGCAGTCGAGGGGGAAGTTTATGGAACCTCATCATTATTTACAGCCCTGGTATTTTGGTGTATTCTGAAATGGGAAAATGAGGCTGACGAGAAATATGCAAACCGCTGGATCATCTTTATCAGCTATCTGATCGGTCTTTCTATCGGCGTTCACTTGCTGAATTTATTGGCAATCCCTGCTATTGTACTGGTTTATTATTTCAGAAAATATAAGACTACCCAATTCGGGGTAGTTATCGCAGTGGCTATTTCGATGTTTCTGGTGGCCTTTGTAATGTTCATATTTATTCCTGGGGTTATCATCCTTGCTCAGTGGTTCGAATTGCTCTTTGTGAATGGGCTTGGTGCGCCATATAACACTGGGGTAGTTATTTATTCGCTGCTACTCGTTGCTGGTCTGGTTTGGGGAGTAAAGTATACGATGGAGAAGAAAAAAGTATTAGCTAATACAATTATCTTGAGTTTTGCAGTAATGATTATCGGATACTCCTCGTACGCTTTGATCGTTATCCGTTCATCGGCCAATCCTCCGATGGATCAAAATAATCCGGACAATGCTTTCTCGTTACTCTCTTACCTGAATCGTGAACAATACGGAAGCAAACCTGTATTTTATGGCCAGTATTACAATGCTCCGCTTGACAGCGAGAATCCATATTCTAAGGGAAGTGCCAATTATATTGAGAAGAACGGTAGATACGAAATCTCCGACTATAAGCAATCCCCCAATTACGACAGCCGGTTCATGACAATTTTTCCCCGAATGTACGATTCGAATCCGGAACATGTCAAAGAGTATCAGACCTGGGCAAATGTCAAAGGGACACCAATTCAGGTTACTAACCGTGAAGGGGAGCCTCAAAAGCTCATGAAGCCAACATTCACCGAAAACCTCACCTATTTCTTTGCTTACCAGATTAACTGGATGTACTGGCGCTACTTTATGTGGAATTTCTCCGGACGACAGAATGATATTCAGGGAAATGGGGATATCCTGAATGGTAACTGGATTACCGGGTTTAACTTCCTCGATTCAATAAGGATTGGCGATCAGAATCACCTTCCTACTGCCCTGGCGAACAACAGAGGTAAAAATAAATATTACATGCTTCCACTAATCCTTGGATTATTGGGTCTGTTTTTTCAGTTTAATGCAGGTCTGAAAGGGAAAAAGGACTTCTGGGTGGTGATGACCTTGTTTATCATGACAGGTCTGGCAATTTTGGTTTATCTGAATCAGGAACCACTGCAACCGCGGGAACGGGATTATGCCTATGCAGGATCGTTCTATGCATTTGCGATATGGATCGGGCTCGGTGTGCTCTCTCTGTATCAATTGCTGAATAAAGTCTCCCCGGCCAAAATAAGTGCGATTGCAGCAACAACTATTTCTCTTATCGCTGTCCCTTGTCTGCTGGCTAACCAGAACTGGGATGACCACGACCGGTCCGGACGTTTTACCGCCCGCGATTTCGGCAGAGACTATCTTGAGTCATGTGCTCCGAATGCCATCATTTTCACCAACGGAGATAACGACACTTTCCCATTGTGGTATGTTCAGATGGTAGAGGGTGTCAGACCGGATGTACGCGTTTGTAATTTAAGTTATTTTCAGACAGACTGGTATGTCGATCAGATGAGGCGCAAGGCGTATGATTCGGATCCGTTGCCAATCAAATTTGACCATAACCAATATGTTCAGGGAACCAGAGATGTGGTTTATGTGCTGGATCAGATCAAGCGACCCGTGAATCTTAAAGAAGCTATGGATTTTGTCCGGTCTGATGATCCCGGTACGAAATTGCAGCAGGCTGATAATGCCTCCTTCCTCCCATCCAAACAATTGTTTTATCCTGTCGATAAGGCAGCTGTTCTGGCTAATAATGTAATTGATCCAAAGGACGCTGACAAAATCGTTTCTCAAATCGACATTAAGCTGACAGGGAATTATATCACCAAAGATGAGTTAATGATTCTGGATATGATCGCCAATAACAACTGGAAGCGACCGATCTATTTTGCAATTACCGTCGGACGGGATAAATACCTGAACCTTCAGGAATATTTCCAGACAGAAGGGTTTGCCTACAGACTGGTCCCTATCAAGACCGCTTCAAGTAATGGCCAGGTTGGTGGTATCCGCACCGATGTGATGTATAACAATATCATCAATAAATTTAAATGGGGTAATATGAACGATCCTAAAGTTTACCTGGATGAAAATAATGTGCGTATGTCGATGAATGTGCGCAATAGTTTCGTTCGGTTGGCTGACGGATTACTGGAACAGGGAAGGCGTGACTCTGCCATTGCGGTCCTTGATCGTTGTAATGAATTAGTTCCCAACGAAAAGGTTACCTACAACTATTTTAACCTGTTGATGGTTGAATCCTATTACCGGGCTGGTCATAACCTGCTTAAAAATGCCACCACCGACAGTTTGTCCCTTGAGGTGAATACTTTCCCTGCTGCTACTAAGAAAGGGAACGAAGTGGTGAAAATAATGGCAAAAAATTGCGAAGAGGAGTTGAAGTACTATTTCACCCTTGAACCACGTTTCAGAGCATCGGTTCAGGATGAATTACAACGGTCATTCTACATCATGCGCGAATTGAGCAACATCGCTTCCCACTATGGAGAAAAGAGTTTAAGCGATGATGTAGCCAAGCGTTTAAATGATTTATTGTCTGTTTATCAACCCGAATTAGCGGGGCAAGGGTTAAAAAAATAATATTTTTGTTTATTCTGAATAGATTTATATACTTTTGTCCCTGATTAATAAAAAAAACTGGGTCAATAGATCATCCGAGGAATGAGATTAAAACTGCAGGTACACCTTCCGCAATATATTACCAAATGGTTTCCATTAGCCATTTGGAGGATGCCCGATGATTCAAAAACGGTGTATCTTACTTTTGACGATGGCCCTATTCCTGAGGTCACCCCATGGGTTCTTGATCTCTTGCGAAGAAATAATATAGAGGCAACTTTTTTTGCCGTTGGCGAAAATGTCTTCCGCTATCCCGAGATATTTGAACAGATAATCGATGAAGGTCACGCAGTAGGGAATCATACCTACCATCATATGCAGGGGCTTAAATCTGATAATCTCACCTATTTCAAGGATGTGGTTATGGCTGATAAGTTGATTGGTTCAAATCTGTTCCGCCCGCCTCACGGTTGGTTGAAAAGGGCACAGTACCGTTATCTCTCGGGCCGGTACAAAATTGTAATGTGGGATGTTATCTCATGTGACTATAATCAGAATATTACCAAAGAGGAGGTGCTGCAAAATGTACTGGATTTCGCCAGAGCCGGCAGCATTATAACCTTTCACGATTCAAAAAAGGCAGCCAGCCATTTATACTGGGTATTGCCAAGGGCAATTAAAGCACTGAAGGCTGAAGGGTATGACTTTGCAAAAATCGAATTCCCAAAAGTTCGCAGACTCAATTATTCTCCTGCATTTCAACGGATCCGTCGTTTCAGAAACAACCTGAGGCAGCTTAGTCGTTGGGCATAACATTTTTTCAACCCCGCTGTCAATTCGGTTTTTATTTTCCTGTTAACCTGTTTCAACACCTCACATTTTTGAAAAGATACTGATCTTAGTAAAGTTACTCCTTTACTGAATTTCGAAGTTGATTATCATTCAGCATATTATCCTAATCAATCGCAATTTTCCTTCTCGTTACGTGCACCCCCTTCATTCCTGATTTAAATTCTATTTCCCGCTGGGATATATTCAGGTCAGGTTAATAAATGAAACGCAACATAATGAAACCAACATTCATAATAATGTTTGGGATAATTTTATTTATCTCAAACAGATCAATAGCAGTCAGCAGTCCAATTCCGGTTAAACGATCGCTGTCCGGTAGAATTACCGATAAGAAAACGGGTGAATCACTACCTGGAGTGAGTATCTATTTTCCCGATATAAAAACAGGGGCAGTCAGTAATGAAAAGGGTTATTTTCAAATCGATAATCTGCCGCAATCAAAAGTTCTTCTACAGGTATCATTCGTAAGTTATAAGCTTATTAAACAGATTGTTGATCTTTCAGAAATTTCTGTGAGGAATTTTGCACTTGAAGAGTCTATCAAGGAACTTGACGAAATTGTGGTGACCGGTGTATCCAAAGCTGAAGAGAAGAACAGAGCTCCGACTCCAATTACTACAGTTCCCTTTTTTCAGCTTCTGCAAAATTCCTCAGCTAATATTATTGACGCTTTAGCCAAACAGCCTGGTATTTCGCAAATAACCACTGGCTCAGGAATCTCAAAACCTGTAATCAGGGGATTGGGTTACAACCGTGTCGTTACAGTTAATGACGGCATCCGACAGGAGGGGCAGCAGTGGGGTGATGAGCACGGTATTGAAATTGATGAGTTTTCTGTCAGGCGCGTTGAAATTTTAAAAGGTCCGGCTTCGCTTTCGTATGGCTCTGATGCCATGGCCGGGGTGATCAATCTGTTGACTTCCCCTACTATGCCCGATGGAAACAGAGAGGCTACTGTTCTAACAACCTATCAATCGAATAACGGATTAATCGGTTATTCCGCGAACTTTGCCGGAAATCAAAGAGGTTTTATCTGGGACGTGCGCGGCACGAATAAGATGGCCCATAGCTACCAAAACACCTATGACGGATACGTTGCAAATTCCGGATTTAAGGAGAGTGCCTTTGGAGGAATTGTAGGAGTGAACAAATATTGGGGATATTCTCATCTCCATTTCAGTATTTATAACCTTACCCCTGGAATTATTGGAGGCGAGCGAGACAGTTTGACGGGAAAGTTTGTAAAGCCGATAGCCTTAAATAGCCCGACCGAGGGTGTAACAGATGTTACAAATAGCGATTTTAAATCCTATACCCCGTTAACCCCTTATCAAAAGGTTCATCATTATAAGGTCGTGGCAGATAACAATTTTATTTTGGGAGATGGAAGTTTAAAAACAACGATCGGTTGGCAGCAAAACCAGAGGCAGGAGTACGGGAATACCCTTGATGAGAATCATTATGGACTCTATTTCATGCTCAATACGATTAATTATGATTTACGGTATATTTTTCCTGAAAAGAGTAATCTCAATCTCTCTGTTGGGGTAAACGGGATGAAACAAATCTCGCAAAACAAAGGGACTGAATTTTTAGTCCCGGAATACGATCTTTTTGACGTTGGATTATTTGTTATTGCAAAAAAAAATCTTGGAAAATTGGATGTCAGTGGAGGGTTACGCTATGATTCGCGCATGGAACATGGAAAAGATTTATACCTAAACAGTTTTGGTGAAGCTATTTCTCCTTTAGAAGGTCTCCTTCCAATTCGGAAATTCTCAGCTTTTAGTAAAACCTTCACGGGAATATCGGGAAGTATTGGAGCTACCTATCAGTTCAGTGACAACAGTTTCACGAAAATCAACTTGTCACGCGGGTTTCGTGCGCCAAATATTGGGGAAATCGGGGCCAATGGGGTTCATGACGGTACAGCACGGTTTGAAATTGGGAATCCAAAATTAATTGCTGAAAGCAGTCTTCAGTTTGACTTTGCACTGGGATTAAATTCAGAGCATGTCACCGCTGAAATTGATCTGTTTAGCAACACCATTCACAATTTTATTTTCTCCCGAAAGCTTGAAAGTGTTGTCAAGGGTGACTCACTCTCCGATGGTTATAGTACCTTCAAATTTGTTTCGGGTGAAGCTAATTTAATGGGGGGGGAGATCTCTGTTGATATTCATCCCCATCCACTGGATTGGCTCCATTTTGAAAATTCCTTTTCTCTGGTTCAATCTGTTCAGAAAAACCAACCCGATTCGACAAAATATTTACCTTTTACCCCTGCACCAAAATTTACGACGGAACTTAAAGCCACAACCAGAAAGTTAGGAAAGTATCTTGCAAACTCATACCTGAAAATTGGGGTAGACAATTATTTTGAACAAAATAAGTTTTACGCTGCTATGGGAACCGAAACCCGGAGTCGTGGTTATACCTTAATCAGTATGGGAATCGGAACTGAAATTGTAGTGGCCAGGATTACGCGCTTCTCGATCTTTGTCAATGCTGAAAATCTGGCCGATGTCGCTTATCAAAGCCATTTAAGCCGCTTGAAATACCTTCCTGTAAACAATTTAACCGGAAGAACGGGGATTTATAATATGGGGAGAAATATCAGTGTCAAACTTATTGTTCCAATTAATTTGAGAAAGTAGCAAATTCCTTGTGTTAAACTGCTATTTGCCATTACTGATTCTCAGGATTTGTTAAATAAATAATTAAGACAATTGTATATTCTGTTAAATTTTCACTTCAATCTGTTATATTTGATCTTTGAATAGTATTTACTGATTTCACTTTAAGCAGCAGCTATTTCAATCGCTGCGTTTACAAACCAAACTGATCATGTGATTTCGATTCTGAATAAATCGAAACGGGCCTATTTATAAACTGTGAATTCTGTGTATGACACTAAAGGAACTTGAACAAGTCACTGTTCTGGCACTAAAAGAGGGGAGTATTGATGCCTTTAATCTGTGCTATGACTTGTATTATAAAGCGTTGTGTTCCTTTGCGAATTTCTTCGTGAAACAACCCGCCATTGCAGAGGAGATCACCCAGAATGTATTTCTTGAGGTGTGGATAAATCGGGAAAAATTGCCGGTAAATTCCTCCGTGAAGGGTTATTTGATGACCGCTGTAAAACATGATTGTCTGGATCATCTCAAGCATAAGAAAATCGAAGAAAAATATGCGGGTCATTACCTGCGGACAGCTCATGAATCATACGAGGATATTTTTCAGGAACTGGTAACACGTGATTTACAGATCTCCTTAGACCTGGCGATAAATAAACTGCCAAAACACTGCAGGGAGATTTTTTTAATGAGTCGCTATAATTATATCCCCTATAATGAAATTGCAGCCAACTTGAATATTTCTGTTAAAACAGTGGAGAATCAAATCGGGAAGGCATTGAAAATTGTGAGAAAAGAGCTTGCCCCTTTTCTCTAAGTTAAAAATCTTTTTTTCAACATAGGGGTGCAGCGATTTTTAATCGCTTTGTAAATATCAGGATAATAAATCTTCCATCAAAAGGTGCTTTCTGAATTCTTACAACCAAATAACTATCAACAATTGCTTATCAAATCAAGATGAAAGATCAATCTTTAGACATAGATCTTGTAATACTTACGAAATATCTGAATGGCGAGGCGGATTTAACAGAAATAAAGGTGGTAGATCAATGGCTCCGTGAATCTCCCCAAAATAGAGAAGAGTTTGAAAAGCTTCAAAAAGCCTGGGAGTTTGCTACAGCCGGGATTGGATTGCGGGAATGGGATGCAATCAGGTCTAAAGAGAAATTTTTATGGAAAGTCATTCAGGCTCAAAGTGCTACGATAAAAAGCAATGAGAAGTCTGCAAACATTAACCGGAAGCTTTTTCCTTCCTTGCTGAAATATGCAGCTCTGGCACTCATTCTGATTGGAATTTCAACACTGCTGGTTTACGAATTTTCAGGGGGTATACAAAATAAGAATTTCACGGAGATCTCTGTATTGCGTGGTTCCAAAACGCGGATGACCCTGGCTGATGGTACGAAGTTATGGTTGAATGCGAGTAGTAAAATTAAGTATAATCAAAATTTCAATAAACTGGAGCGCGATATATTTCTCGAGGGAGAGGCCTATTTTGAAGTGGCCAAAAATGCGCAAAAGCCTTTCAATGTATTTGCCGGCGGAGTCGTAGTACAGGCGGTTGGAACAATCTTTAATGTAAAGGCATATCCTGACGAGAAGATTGTTGAAACCACCCTGGTTGAAGGATCGGTGATCGTTGGAGCAGATAATAAATCTTCAGAAAAAATAGTACTAAAGCCTAATGAACAGGTTCTCTATAATAAGCCTGATATTAAAA
Source organism: uncultured Bacteroidia bacterium (assembly GCA_903904515.1). Taxonomy (GTDB): domain Bacteria; phylum Bacteroidota; class Bacteroidia; order Bacteroidales; family Prolixibacteraceae; genus JAAFHB01. Next base: position 109,188 of record CAIVCR010000068.1, on the reverse strand, counting down.
ACCGTGAGATTGAGAAAATTCTTGTCACAAAGGGTATCAAGGCGGAACTCTTCACCTCATGGATCAGTGACAAACTTGTTATCAGCAGCGAAGATCTTGAATCACTAACTGTTAAGCTGGGCAGAAAATATGATGTTGTATTTCATTTCGATGATAATTCATTGAAAAAATTGCGTTTTACCGGAATACTAAAAAACGAAACCATCGAGCAGATTCTGGAAGTATTAAAAATATCTTCACCTGTAAATTACAGGATCCGTGAGCGTGAAATCTGGCTTACCAGGAAAAATAGTTAACCAAAATGAACACCAGGAATAAATGTAGATCGTTAAACTTAAATTTATGAAGAATGCAATCAATTAAAAATGTAATTCTCATCTGCCTTCTTATCCTTGCGCAGGCGTTTCAGACCAATGCTCAGGTACAAAAAATGGCTTTAAAAGTTGTTCCTCAGAACCTTACCGGCCTCTTCTCCTACATACAGGAAAAATATGGGTACAGGTTTTTCTACAACAACGATGTTGTTAAATCTGATATGGTAGTAACTTTATCTTCAGGAGATATCACACTTGAAGATCTTGTTAAGGAATTGTCGGGTAAAACTGGACTCAATTTCACGATCAAGGATAACAACCTGATTGTTGTTGAAGATGCCACTAACCGGAATTCTGTTGCAGAGGTAATATCAGGAACTGTAAAAGATGCAAAGACCGGAGAATTGTTACCCGGAGTGACGGTGGTTCTTGTCGGAACGACGAAAGGAATTGTGACCGATTCGGAGGGCAAATTTATGTTGCTTGTTCCGGGATTGAGCGAGATTTTAAGTTTTTCGTTTGTTGGGTATTCGACTCAAAAGGTAGCCCTGCAGGGAAAAAAATCTGTCGATATTTTTATGCGGGAGGATGTTACAAGACTTGAAGAGGTGGTGGTTACTGCCCTTAATGTTGACAGATCAAAAGCTTCATTGGGTTATTCAATCTCTACCATTGATGGGAAAGATCTCAATAAAGCCAAAGAAAATAATATTATTAACAGTCTTGCCGGGAAAGTTGCAGGTTTGCAAATATCGAAATCAGCAACCGGAGTTGACGGTTCTTCACGTGTAATCCTTAGGGGAGTAGCTTCAATCACGGGTGAAAACAGGCCGCTGTTTGTAATCGACGGTATTCCTGTTGATGCCGGACACGGCGGTGGTGGCCGTTGGGGAGGAAGCGACTACGGTGATGCATTGTCTGACATCAATTCCGAAGATGTTGAATCAATGAGCATTCTTAAAGGGGCCGGTGCTGCTGCAGCTTATGGTTCGCGCGGAGCTAACGGTGTCATTTTGATTACCACCAAAAAGGGGAAACTCAAAAAGGGACTTGGTGTTTCGGTAAGTTCAAATTATGCGGTTGAATCGCCATTGTTATACCCTGATTTGCAAAATGATTATGGACATGGTGCGTTCGGCACCTATCCTTCCAGTATGCCAGACCCCGGTATGCCCTGGGCATGGAGTTATGGTCCGAAAATGGAAGGGCAGACGCTTCCCACTTATTGGGGCGGGACTGCTCCTTATAAACCACAGCCGAATAACTTTAAAGATTTTTTCAGGAATGGTACATCATTTGTCAATTCAGTCGCTCTGGAATCGGGGACCGAAATAAGCAGTGTGAGGGCTTCGATTACGACACAAAATAGTTCAGGTATCGTGCCGCTCAATGAAATAAATCGCCAGAATATAAGTCTGAGAGGCTTTACCAAAATGAAAGAGATTGTGGAACTGGATGCTAAAATTAACTATATCCATTCCAAAGCCGGTGGCAGACCTGAGGTGGCTGAAGGGTCTAATAATCCGGGGTATATGCTTTCAATTATGCCCAGAAACATGGCCAATTCTGATATGCATGATCATATGACAGGTCCCGATGGGAATGAACTTCTTTGGACCAACGACGGATATACAGTCAATCCCTACTGGCAGTTGTACAATCACCCTGGCAGTGATGAAAAAAATCGCGTTCAGGGGGTATTTTCAGCTAAAATAAAGTTTAATCCCAAACTAAATCTGTTGCTGAGATCGGGTATGGACTTTACCAACAGGCAGATCCGTAGTGGTATAGCCAAGGGAAGTAAGGCCGCGGGGATGAATGGGAATATCAATAATTCTACTGGAAACGCGGTTGAGTGGAATTCCGATTTCCTGTTAAGCTTTAATCCGCTGAAAGAGAGTGCCATTAAATATACACTAAGCTTAGGTGGTAATGATCGTTATAATAAGAGTGACGGTCTTTCTCAGTGGGGTAGTAATCTCAGGATTAATAATTTCTATGCCATCTCTAATGCAGCTACTTATGGAACAGGCGAATGGTTTTCCGAAAAGCAAGTTTATTCATTATATGGTCTTGCAACAATTTCTTACAGAAACTGGCTATTCTGCGATTTTACAGTGCGTAACGACTGGTCATCAACGCTTCCTTCCAACAATAACTCCTATATGTATCATTCGGAAAATCTGAGTTTCCTGTTTACCGAAGCGTTTGGGATAAAATCATCCGTACTTACTTCAGGAAAACTGAGAACCTCATTGTCAAAAGTGGGTAATGATACCGGACCTTATCAGACAAATAAATACTATTCGGTTAACCAGTCTCAGTTACCCTATCCGACTGGTTCATTCAGTGATGTACTTCCTACATTTAATCTGCAACCTGAGATTACAACCTCCTTTGAAGTCGGAACCAACCTGAATTTATTGAATAGTCTTATAATATTAGATCTGACTTACTACCAGAATAATTCCGAAAATCAGATTATGAATGTCCCCCTTCCCCCGGGAAGCGGCTATTCAAGTGTGAATACAAATGCTGCGCACCTTCGGAATAAAGGTTTTGAAGTTCAGGTAGATGTTGCTCCGATCAAAAAAAATAATTTCTCCTGGAATATCATTGGTACGTGGTCCAGGAACAGATCTGAGGTTGTCTCATTGTATAATAATATAGAGTCTATTGTTTTGGACGACACGTGGTTTACAACGATTCAGGCAAGGCCTGGTCAACCATACGGAGGAATCTATGCCACAGATTTTAAACGCGACAATTTTGGTGTGAAATTAGTTGATGATCAGGGGTTCGCACTTAAAGGTGATTATAAGCGAATAGGAGATATCAATCCCGAATGGATGGCAGGTATTTCAAACAATTTTAAATATAAAAACCTCTCGTTATCCGTACTTGTGGATATGCGTAAAGGCGGAAGTATTTATTCAATGGGTACTGCATACAGAAATCTGTTTGGGACATCGGTTGCCACACTCAAAGGACGTGCTGACTGGTATGAAACACACGATCCGCAATATGGTTATTCCACCCCTTTGCCCGGTGTAACGGAAAAGGGGTATGTGGAAGATGCTATCAATGAAAATACAGGAAAAAAGAACACAGTGGCTGTGGATCCTCTTTACCGTTACTATAATATTTGGAATAAAGAGATTGGAACGGAAAATTTAAAAGATGCGACTAACGTTCGGATGAGAGAAGTTTCACTTGGATACTCCTTGCCAAGGCGACTGCTTTCAAAAACTCCGTTAACAGATGTTCAGGTTTCGTTGGTTGGTCGTAATTTATTCTTCTTTTATAATGCAATGAAGGATGTCGATCCAGAATCAGGCTATTCAAGCGGAAATACCGGAGGAGGTTTTGAACATTCTGCTATCCCCACTACCCGAAGCATCGGTTTCAATGTTAAGGTAAATTTTTAGTATATAAGGTTAGTTTTCAATTCAAATATTAGATGTAAAATGAAGAAAATTAAATACATAGTTGCAATATTAACCTTGTTCACTGGTTTTGTTGCTTGTAATAAACCGTTGTCAGAAATGAACACTAATCCGCTGGCCCTTGCGGCTTTGCCTGATGAATATCTCTTTACTACTGCTATCCGGCAAAGCTTCTGGGATTGCAGCCACGAACTGAGATTCTCTGCCCAATATGCGCATATCTTTGTCACTAATAATGAAAACCGGGCTGCTGACGGATACAAGGATTTCCATACACAGGATATGTACAAGGAGCTATTTTCCGCAATTTATATTGGCCCCTTGCGCTATATAAACGAAGTATTGGCCTTAACCGCTACCGGGGATACGAAGAATCCGGTGCGAAATGCAATGGCTCAGATTATCGCCATAACCAACTTTGCCCGGGCGACCGATTGCTGGGGTGATGTTCCCTATACCGAGGGATCACAGGGAGGCACCATTAAGTATCCAAAATACGATCGGCAGAAGGCAATCTATGCCGATATGATCGCGAAGTTGAAACTGGCAATTGCAATTCTCAAAACTGCGAATCCTGCGGAAGGTTATGCAGGTGCAGATCCGATATATAATAATGATCTGACTAAATGGGCTCGCTTTGCCAATTCATTGAGGTTCCGTCTCGCCATGAGAACCCGGTTCGTAGATCCTTCAACCAGCGCTTCAGTAATTACCGAATGTATGTCTCAGCCACTCATCGAATCGAACGATCAGAATTTTGAGCTCAAACATCAGGAAAGTGACAATGGTGATTTCTATAATCACTGGTTTGATCTTCGGAAAGCCCAAAATTATAAAATGAGTGAAAAATTCACCGAGTGGTTAAAGGGAACTAATGATCCACGATTGAATGTATTCGTGCAACCAAATGGTTCCGGCGAATGGAAGGGGGCAGTGAATGGATTAAATGATCAGGCATATAGTCTTGTAACGTGGACTGACTATTCCGATCCAATGCCTGCGCTTTATTCCAAATCGATGTCACAGTATATGATGAGTGCATCTGAAGTGTGGTTTCTTAAGGCTGAGGCTGCTCTGTTTAATCTGATACCCGGCGATGCTAACCAATTTTATCAGCAGGGAACAACGTTAAATTTGCAGCAATGGAATGTTAATCCGGACGCCATTACAGAATTTCTCGCGACTCAGCCTGAAGCAACATTAAACGGTTCGACAGAGAATAGGTTCCGTCAAATTGGAACTCAAATGTGGATTGCTTTTATCCCTAACTACTTTGAGGCATGGAGTAATATCAAAAGAACCGGTTATCCCGAAATTGCACAAAGGACTGATGCCACTATTTATTCATTGGGTGTTACTAACGGGTTTCTTCCCAAAAGGTTTAAATATGCATCGAATGAATATCTGAACAACCAGATAAATGTGGAAGACGCTGTTAAAATCCAGGGTCCTGATAAAATTGATACACCAGTTTGGTGGGATGTAAGGGGAAATTGAATCAAACAATTAACATTGAAGATATTATGAAGAAAAAAATATTTTTATTCCTGTTAGGAACCGTCTTTGCATCCGGTATGTTTTACTCGTGCAAGAAGGAGACGCCTATGCCAAATGCAGAGATCTACAGGACGATTGACAAGTATACGGTAACTTTTGATCCGCATATTGCAAACGCCACAACCTATTCGTGGAATTTCGGAGACGGGAGTTCTGCAAGTACTGATCAAAAACCTGTCCATACGTATGAAAGTTTTGGAGATTACTCCGTTTCCCTTACAGTAAAAGGTGCTGGAGGAGAATTTACAACCACAAAAATTATAAAGATTGAAGCTACCTCCTTAAGAGACCTTCTTACCGGCGGAGTCCAGGCGGTTAACGGAAAAACATGGGTGATGAGCAGAATGTACAATGTTGGTAAGGATGGTGCCGGACCGGTCATGAATGAAATGCCCATCGTCCGTCCCAGTATTGACAATGTTCTTGAGATGGTTGGTTTGGGAGATGAGTACGATAATGAATACACGTTCTACTTTGACGGCACTTATAAAATGAGCGTTAAGAATGGTAGTGCACTTGCCGGACTTATCTATGGTATGGCTACGGGCACTATAAGCGGGGGGTATTCCGAAGATGTCGGATTGTGCCAGGCCGCATTCGAGCCTTCTGCCTCGACCTGGGAACTTCATTCCGATAATCTTGTTGTTGATGCAATCACTGACCCAAATACCACCGATGCGCCTCCTGTTCATGGAAATATAACCATTACAGGGAAAAATTGGGTAAGTCTATCTTCAGGCGCCTATTTTGGTATTCTTGATTTTCCGACAACTGCACAATTTGTCATCAAGGAAGTGTCATCTGAAAAAATGAACGTTGCCTTATTTCTCTGTAGTTACCCGTACGATCCGGAATATGTCTTTTTACCTGCACTGCTGATGCACCTCACGTTCGAGGTTAAGAAGTAAAGGTAAGAGACGGTAAAATCAATTTTCCTGAATTTGAGCAATAGGCATAGCAAACTGTGTTTTAAGATTATTATGTCGTAATTTGAGACTGCATTTTTTGATTAAGTTATTATATTACTGATAAATGAAGCAAATACATTCAATTTTTATTGTGTTGTTGGCTTGTATTTTCGGAGCATGCCATCTTTCAAAACATGAAGCCGGGGTGTCCCTTGAAGCTTACGATGGTGGAATTATTCAGGTCCAGGACACCAAATTTGTTGATGCATTCGGTCGCCAGGTGATCTTCAGCGGGTTCAACTATGTGGATAAAAACCCGGCTGGGAATTACCTTATCAAAGACTCAGTTGAGGTATATACCCGGTTCCGGAATTGGGGAATTAATTGTCTTAGACTTGGATTAATCTGGGACGGAGTCGAACCTGAGCCTGGGAAATATGATGAAAAATACCTGGATGCCATGGAGAAAAAGGTTAAATGGGCCGGAGATAACCATATTTATATCATGCTCGACATGCATCAGGACCTCTATAGCAGGAAATTCTCAGATGGAGCTCCGCTTTGGGCCACACTTGATGATCTGCAACCACACCAGACAGGTGCAATCTGGAGCGACGCTTATCTGATAAGTGGTGCAGTGCAACACTCTTTCGATAATTTCTGGGCGAATAAACCCGTTTCTGATGGCGTAGGGGTGCAGGATCATTATATTAACATGTGGAAACACGTAGCGAAACGGTTTTCAAGGTATAAAAATGTTATTGGATATGACATTATGAACGAGCCGTTTAATGGCTCGAATGCAAATATGGTTTTGCCTCTTATTTTAACCGAATATGCAAAAATCCTGGCTGAGGAGACAGGTCAGGCTCCGCCTGGTGAACAGGAGTTAATGATGATGTGGGCTGATGAACAATCGAGATTGAAAGTGCTCAAAAAACTTGAAAAGGCCGATAAATATTCGAGGATTATTGATGCAGCAATTGAGCCTGTCAAACAATTTGAAACGACAAATTTGCAATCTTTTTACCAGCGTGCCACCGACGCAATCCGATTAGCAGATTCCACCCATATTATTTTCCTCGAACATGGGTATTTTTCAAATACAGGCATAAGAACCTCAATTGAACCTGTGAAATGTAAAAATGGAGAGCGGGAATCTCAGCAGGCTTATGCTGCCCATGCGTATGATTTAATTGTTGATACAAAAGAGGCAGATAATCAAAGTAATGAAAGAGTGGAATTAATCTTCAGCAGAATTCAGGAAACTTCCAAAAGGATGAATGTGCCTGTTCTTATTGGTGAATGGGGGGCATTTTATGCTATGGAAGCCTCTTCTATTCCACCTGCCAGGTTTATCCTTTCCCTTTTTGAACGGTTCAAATTCGGGAATACCTATTGGGCGTACGGATCAACGATGGGGAGCAAAGCGTGCTTTAAAGAAGCTCTGCTAAGGCCATTTCCTCAGTTTACTGCCGGAAACTTAATCTCTTATTCCATGAATTACAAAACAGCTACTTTTAATTGTATCTGGGAGGAAAAAGACAATATAGTTCAACCGACAGTAATTTATATACCTGATCTGAGAGGTGTCGTAAAGGAGAGCATAAAACTTTCTCCTGAAGGAAAAAGTGCTGTAATTCAGGTTATTGAAAATAGTGATGGGGGTTACCTAATCATTCCGGTTTCCGGAAGATCTATTCAACGAACAATCGAATTCATTCTTCGGAGTGACCATGCATCAATTACTATTGAAAGAAAATAATGTTCCGTGCGAACTTATACTTAAGGATGGAGCTGCACACCGCTGGGCTCCCAAGAATTTGGATGATGAAGCCTGTGTAAATTGGTTTGAAAAATATATGCCCGCAAAATGAGGAGACTTTTTTATATTTTGATTGGATCAATTTTATTGTCATTCCCTCTGTCTGCCCAGGAATCCCAAGGTTCATGGGTAAAGCCGGATGATGCAGCTGTGGCCGAAAATTTCAGTAAATGGCAGGATTCCAAATTTGGTCTGATGATGCATTGGGGACCTTATAGTCAGAAGGGTGTCGTCGAATCGTGGTCAATTTGTGCTGAAGATGACGCTTTTCGGAATGAAGGGATGATGACGGGAGCCTACTTTTCAAAACCTGACTGGAACTCCGAATATTTCTGGTGGCCAAAATTTTCTACCCCTGACCGGAATGCGAATTACAGCACCACTAAATATCCCGAAAGATGGCAGAAATTTGTTGATTTTACACATACCCAAATTGATGAGTTATGTTCCAATTACGGCAAGCTGGATATCCTATGGTTCGATGGCGGTTGGGTAAATTCATTAAAACCTGAAGAGCTGATTTTTTCGGTAACATTGGATGGCATTTTTCGTCAGCATGGATACACTCAGTTACGTGTTCCGCAGAACCAGGATCTGAAGATGGATCAGATTGTAGCCAATGCCCGACGGAAACAACCCGGTATCATCGTGGTAGACCGTTTTGCAGATGGTCCAAACCAGAATTACATGACCCCTGAGCAGGTAATTCCTACTGCCTATCTTCCTTATCCCTGGGAAACCTGCCTTACCATGGGGGGGAGCTGGTCGTTCAATCCTAAAGAGAGTTATAAATCTGCACGACAACTTATTCATTCTCTTGTCGATGTTGTTTCTAAAGGGGGAAACCTTCTTTTGAATATTGGTCCCGGTCCAGACGGGGAATGGCATCAGGAAGCTTATAACCGCTTACGGGAGATATCAGGCTGGATGAATCTGAATCATGTTGCGATTTATAATACACGAGGCACTGAAAAGTTCGCCGATGGAAATATCAGATTTACACAAGGAAAATCAGGGAAGGTATACGCCATTTATCTTGTTCCGGAAGGTGAAGAGATTATGCCTGACTTTATTGTTGATTAATATTCTATGTTCTTGTTATTTATTAATTTAAAAAAGTGATTGTATGAAAAAAGTAACGTTTGTTTTGATGGTTCTCGCTTTTGTATTTGCAACTCAGCAGAGTTTTGCCGCCGACAACAAAAATGTCCTGGGAACCTGGAAAGTCGCAGTAGCTGATGCCCCTTACGAATATGTGAAAAGTTCCTTTGTCGTTTCTGAGGTGAAAGGCATCCTGTCCGGGAAAGTGGTTTTTGAAGATGGCCAGGAACTTAAAGTGTCCAATCTTGAATTTGCTAAGGATGTTATCAAATTTGCGGTCAATATAGATGGAAATGATATTAAAGTAACGGCTAAAGTCGGAGATTCGAAACTGACAGGTAAAGTTGATGCACCTGACGGAATCCTCGATCTGACTGCTGTAAAGAAACAGTAAATTGTCGTCTGATTATACTCCCGGATGGAATAAACCTGTTTAAACAGGAATTCCTTCCTTTGATTTTGATTTACTGGAATTGAATCTATTGAAAATTTAATATCTTTAAATTTTCAATCCTAAAAGAATGTGGTTTCTTCAGTTATTTATCAGGTTAAAGGCCTTTTTATATGCCCCTTTGGGGCTACTCGATACAATTCCCCAACGATTAAGATTTGTGATTGTTAATGGCATATTTGTTATTCTGTTTATTAATATCTTCAAACCTTTTAATATCGACAGGTGGTTTGATATTCCCGGACGCTGGGAGGGATTATTTTATAGTAGTTTTGGCTTAATATCAATTTTGGTTATTGGCTTATCACAATTTGTGGTACGTCCCGTCACAGGTTCGTTGCATTTTAGAATTTTAGACTTTTGCTTTTGGTCTTTGGGTGAGATTTTTGTTCTTACTCTTATATTTAATTTTCTATTTGCGATTGACGAATTATCCATAAGGAATTTCCGGAGCGAAATTGGGTCTACATTCAGATATACTACCCTGATTGCAGGTTTGGCATATACATTTTCATTGCTGATCAACCGTATTTTCACCCCTAAGAAAATTGGCGTTTATAGTAGTGAAGGAAATAACGACCAGGCGAGTTCACTGGTTTCATTCAATGACGAGAATGGGAATTTTAAATTTGGTATAAAGGTGGAGGATCTTTTGTACCTTGAGGCTGCGGATAATTATGTAATAATTTATTTTTTTGAACTTGACAGTGTGCAAAAACAAATCCTTAGAAATAGCCTTAAAAATCTTGAAGCAGGGTTGAAACAATTTGGTATCCTTCGCTGTCACCGCTCATTTATGGTTCATACTGAGAGGATACGACAAGTCAAGAAGGAACCTAAACGCTATCTTTTATATTTGCCTTATGGACTCAGGATCCCTGCCTCCCCAACGTTTTATGAAGCCTTCATTGCCGGCTCGATCCGGAAAAGGTAAATGAACTTCCGGAGATTGTAGCGCTTAATCCCATTTTGTGAAACCTATACCCGATAATGGAAATTCACCCCTGAAGCCATTTTTGCGGTATCAGCCTGATTATATTTGCCACGGATTCAATAACGTCACAAACTAAATTAGTGGTTGTGAAATCCACAGAATTGGTTGTGACAGTGTTGGTGAAATTATTTATTATTTAATTAAAAAAATGGTTTTATGAAAAAAGTAACGTTTGTTTTGATGGTTCTCGCTTTTGTATTTGCAACTCAGAGGAGTTTTGCCAATGACAATAAAAGTGTCCTTGGAACCTGGAAGGTGGCAGTGGCTGATGCACCTTACGAATATGTTAAAAGTTCTTTTGTCGTTTCTGAGGCGAATGGTGTACTTTCCGGGAAAGTTGTTTTTGAAGATGGCCAGGAACTTAAAGTTTCAGAACTTGTTTTCGCCAAAGATGTTCTCAAATTTGCGTTCAATATCGATGGAAACGATATTAAAGTTACAGCTAAAGTTGAAAATTCGAAGCTTACCGGTAAAGTAGATGCGCCGGACGGTCTTCTAGATCTGACTGCTGTTAAGAAACTTTAATAATTCTTTTTCTCACGCAAAGCCGCAAAGTCGCAAAGTTTTATTCCTTTGCGTCTTAGCGCCTTTGCGTGATTTTTTAACGTTATCTGTTTTGAGGTTGGAGTTTCACAATTCACGAGTACTTTGCGGTTTTTAGAAGAAAGGCCTTCCAATTAAATTTCAGTAAACTCTAATCAGACCCTGGATGAAAACGATATTACCAATCCTGCTTTTGGTCACTTTGATTAACCTCTCTGCCCCGGCTCAACTGGTTTTCAAAATTGACGAATCAAAAACTTTTCAAACAATCAGTGGATTTGGAGCCTCCGATGCCTGGAGCAACGACCTGGTTCAGCTCTGGAACGACTCAGCCAGGAACATCGTCGCCGACTGGCTGTTCAGTAAGGAAGCACAACCTGATGGGTCATACAAGGGAATTGGACTATCAATCTGGAGATACAACCTTGGAGCAGGAAGTTCAGAGCAGGGTGACAGCAGCCTTATTGGTGACCCCTACCGACGGGCTGAATCTTTTCTGAATGCAGATGGCACCTATAATTTTCGAAAACAATTGGGGGCTCAATGGCTATTAAAAGCTGCGAAAACAAGGGGATTGGAGAATCTTGTTATGTTCTGTAACTCTCCTCCTGTGAGTCTGACACGCAACGGCAAGGCATTTTCCGGTATTTGCGGAGAGTCAAATCTGGCACCTGATAAAGTTGAACCTTTTGCCGATTATATTACCCGCTCACTTCAATATTTTGAGAAGGAAAAAATCCATTTCAATTATATAAGCCCTGTAAATGAACCGGAGTGGGGATGGTGCGACACTGGTCAGGAGGGAAATCCATACAAAACCCTTCAAATCGCCAATATTACCAGGGAATTAAATCGAAAACTTATAGATAATCAAATCAATACAAAGATTCAGATTCCGGAAAGCGGTCTTTTAATCTTTGCAAATCCCGGCTATAAATTTAAACCAGGCAGACAAAACGAGATCAATAGTTTTTTTAAAAAAGGGAAGGATACCTATATTGGGGACCAGTATCAGGTTGCCAAACAAATCTGTGCTCATAGTTACTTTACCGAATGGCCGCTCTGGATTAATAGAAAGGTGAGAAAAAAGACTGCACGTGTTTGCTCACGCCATGATCTGGAATACTGGATGTCGGAGTATTGCATCCTTAGAACAACAAAAGAAATTACAGGTGGTGGTCGTGACATGGGAATGCACACAGCCCTGTATATTGCGAGGGTTATTCATCATGACCTGGTTTTTGGAAATGCAGCAGCCTGGTGCTGGTGGCTCGGGATTTCGACAGCTGATTTTAAAGACGGACTTGTATATGCTAACAGGAATGGCACTGGACTTGCTGACTCAAAAACCATGTGGGCATTGGGGAACTTTAGTCAGTTTATTAAACCTGGAGCTGTAAGAGTAGAGGTGAAGGGTAAGCTTAATAAAGCAGTTTTTGTTTCAGCTTACAGGAATATAGGGTCGGACGGAATAGTTATTGTCGTGATAAATATGAAAGCCGAAAAGCAGTCCATTACATTGAAAAACCTTCCACTGGGAACCCTTACTGGTTGGGAGACTTCTCAAAATAAGAGTCTTTCAGGAACTGTACCCATTTCATCCAGGGAACCAATCGTAGTTCCTTCGGAGAGTATAACTACCTTTTTATTAAATAAATAATAAGTGTATTACAACCTTTAACACTTGTAGATATGGCTCTTAAGATCAATTTACTTAACCTTGCCCTTCGGCTTATTCTGATTATTTGCTTAACGTCCGGGGTTGTTACTGGTGGTTATACTCAGGAGGGAAAAAAAGCTGTCGATTACGTCAATGTCTTCACGGGAACATCCAATTCACGCTGGATGCTTGGCCCCTATGCCGGGGTTCCCTATGGAATGGTACAGCTGGGACCGGATAACCAGGAGTCCGGATGGATGGCGGGCTATGATTATTCCATCATGAACGTGACGGGGTTTAGCCATATTCATGCCTGGACAAGGGCTGGACTTATGGTTATGCCAGCTATACTGGATTTTACGAATAGTGATGGGGCAGCTTCAAAACCATACCGAGGTGCGGGAGCAGGATTTCATTCACGCATTCTTAAGGAAACCGAAAAAGGATCGCCCGGTTACTATTCCTGTGAACTCTACGATGCCGACTGTAAGGCTGAGCTGACTGCCACCACTCATTGCGGGTTTCATAAATATACGTTTAAAGCTCAGGATGATGCACGGATCCTCATGGTATTGAACTTCCCGACTGAATATCGTATCCGGATTGAAGATGCAGAATTCAAAAAAACAACCGAATCTTCAATTGAAGGCTTTGCTGAAACGCGGGCCAGCTTTGGTGCATATAAACTCTACTTTGTGATTCAGTTCAGTAAACCATTTAAGTCGTTGAATGGTTGGAGTAACGATACAATCAAAACAAATGTTGAACGGATTTCAGGATCTAAGGATGTGGGTGCTTATGTAACTTATTCCACCACAGATAACGAAGCTATCCTGATGAAAGTTGGCTTGTCGTTGGTCGATCAGGGGGGTGCAAGAAACAATCTAAAGACAGAATTGGATGGATTTGGATGGGATTTTGAAGCCGTGGTCGCTTCAGCCCGGGAGAAATGGGATAATCTCCTCTCAAGGATTGAGGTAAAGGGTAGTGAAGTGAATAAAGAGAAATTTTATACTAATTTATACAGGAGCTTTGCCAAGCAAACATGGAGCGATTCAGACGGACGCTATGTAGACCAATACAAAAAAATTCAGCAGTTACCTCAGGGAGGAGTAATGTATGGCGGTGATGCATTTTGGAATACCTTTTGGAATTTCAATACGATTTTATCGCTTATCGCTCCGGATATTATGAGCAACTGGGTCAAAACAGAACTTGAGCTTTTCGCCAAAACCGGGTGGACAAGCAATGGTCCTACCGGCCTTAAACTAACTGGAATCATGGAGGTTACACATGAGATTGCACTAATGGTCTCGGCATATCAGAAAGGAATCAGGGATTATGATACGGATAAACTTTACAAGGCGGTTAGCCATAACGGCAAGGAGCAGGGCAAACGCTTTCCTGGGGGCTGCCTGGCAGGAATGGAAAGACTGAATATTTACAACCGGCTAGGTTACGTTCCGCTTGAAAAAGATGCGGCCAGCCGTACCCTTGATTATGCATATACCGATTTCTGCACTGCCCAGCTGGCCAAAGCGATGAATCATAATGATGACTATTCATTCTTTATCAAACGGTCAGGAAACTGGAAAAACCAGTTCCATCCTGAATTAAAATTACAGGTTCCCAAAGATTCAATGGGAAACTGGATGAAGGATTTTGATCAGTTTTCAGGAAAGAGGTGGATCGAAGGAAACAGCTGGCAGTACACATGGTATGTGCCTCACGATATCCCCGGATTGGTTTCTTTAATGGGGAAGGATCTGTTTAACAACCGCCTTGAAGATGGCTTTAGGAAATCTGTAAAGCATAATTTTGCTGCCTATGCATTCGATCGTGGCCAGGATTCTTCTTTTGAATACTACGTCAACCATGGGAATGAAGGGAATATGCAGGCATCCTTTTTATTTAACTATTCGGGCAAACCCTGGCTGACACAGAAGTATTCGCGAGCCATTCTTGATAAATTCTATGGAAATTCGCCATACCATGGCTGGGAAGGAGATGAAGACGAAGGGCAGATGAGTGGCTGGTTTGCGATCGCTTCCATGGGTTTGTTCGAGATGAATGGAGGGGTAACCTCAGAACCCTCCTTTGACCTTTCATCGCCAATTTTTGATGAGGCGGTGATTCATGTCGATAAAATGTACAACGGAGGTAAACCTTTCACAATATCGGCCAGCAATAATTCGGCTGACAATGTTTATATTCAGTCGGCAAAACTGAATGGAGTTGAATTAAAAAGTCCGGTTCTCCTTTTCAAAGAGGTTGTAAGCGGAGGAAAACTTGAGTTAATGATGGGTCCAGAACCAAACTTCTCTCTTTTTAAGTGATTTCGTAAAGAGAAAGCTATTTTGTTTTAGTTGAAATAGACTAATTTTATATTCTTTTAAATGTAAACCTTTCAACCGATGAAAAAAATAGTCTTATTTTCCTCCTTCTACCTTCTGATCATTTCGTTTGGAATATCCCAACCAATAAAATTCGAAACCGCTGATTTCAGAATTACAATCTCTGAAAACGGTAAAATTACTGATCTGGTAAATCCCACAACCGGTAAAAATTATCTGCCAAAGGGTCAAAACAGTACACTTTTATCCCTGCGGATTGGTACCTTATGGAATGAGGTGACTCATGCGACTTTCAATAAAGAGGCAAATCTTATAACTCTTGATTATCCGGGGACGAATATGTCCGCAGGTATTAAAGTCACTCAAAACAAAACCCATCTGGTTTTCGAATTGGTTAAGGTTAATCCTTCTGACCAGGTGAATGCTGTTTGCTGGGGACCCTACCCAACCACAATCGATAAAACAATCGGGGAGGTTGTTGGTGTTGTCAGGGATGATGAATATGCGATCGGGATTCAGTGCCTGAATACAAAAACTATCGGAGGGGTTCTTAAAAACGGGGAAGGAGCTGATGATTCCCGCGGCAATGTTGCCATTAAACAGGATTACGGCAGTAGTTTGCAAGCCTTTAGTTTCGACCGTTCGAAACCCCGGAAGATTACCGTTTGGGGTACGAATTATCCGAACATGCCTGTAGATCCGATCCCCAATGAGACCACCCTTGGGTCTAAAATTGCCTTGTTCGGTTGTCCTGAAAAACAGGTATTGAATCGCCTTGGAGCGATTGAACTCGCCGAAGGGCTTCCCCATCCGCTGATCAATGGCACCTGGGTGAAACAATCCCCCGAAACGGGCCGCGCTTATATGATCAGTGATTTCAACGAGTCGAATATCGATTCAATGCTCGCTTATACGCAGATGGCGGGGTTGAATTCGTTATATCAGGAAGGTCCTTTTAAGTCATGGGGACATTTTATTCTTGATCCTAAAAGTTTCCCCAACGGCAATGCAGGGATGAAAGTCTGCGTTGAAAAAGCCTCAAAATTGGGTTTGCGTATCGGCGTTCATACCCTTAGCACTTTTATAAATACAAACGACCCTTACGTAACCCCGATCCCGGATAAGCGGCTTGCAGTCACTGGATCTTCGGTTCTGAGCGAAGTGGTAAATTCATCTGCAAATGAAATAGCAGTCGAATCGAATGAGTATTTTAAAAATATAAAGCCAAGCACGTTACATGCTGTCCTCATCGGAAACGAAATAGTCCGTTTTCGCGAAGTTACAGATCAACCTCCCTTCAAATTACTCGAATGTCAGCGGGGAGCATTTGGAACCGTAGCTTCTGATCATAAAAAAGGGGAGACTGCCGGTATGTTGCTCGATTATCCTTACCGGACTCTATTCCCAAATTTCGAATTGCAACAAGAGATTGCAGGAAATCTTGGCCGTTTCTTCTCTGAAACAGGCGTTTCTCAGATGGATTTTGATGGGCACGAAGGGTGCATGGCATCCGGAGAGGGTGACTATGGTATGCAGGCATTTGCTGAAAAGGTATTCAGGGAGACTAACCATACGTTGGTTAATGGGACAAGCCGTTCGAGTCATTTTTACTGGCATATTTGTCATTACTGGAACTGGGGTGAACCATGGTACGGCGGTTTTCGCGAATCACAGGGGGACTACCGGCTCGAAAATCAGCCATTCCTTGAACGAAATTATATGCCCAATATGCTGGGATGGTTCCTCCTTTCTGCGACCACAACTGTTGAAGACATTGAGTGGATGATGGCGCGTGCGGCCGGATACAATGCAGGATTTGCGATGGTGGCCTATTACAAGAGCCTGCAAAAGAACCCCAATACACTTCAATTACTCGAATTGATAAGACTTTGGCAGGAGGCCTATAAATCAAAAATATTCTCTGCCGACCAGGTAGCCAGATTGAAGAATCCTGAAAATGATTTTCACCTTGAAAAAGCGAATGGCAAGTGGCAGCTTTATCCATTTAAGAAATATAAATTTGAACATGCGAAACAGTTGTTGCAGCCCGGACAACCCACCTTCTCGGAATGGGAATTTGAAAGTAAAGATGCCCGGCAGCCACTTACTTTCAGCCTTACAATTATGGGTAAGGAGGGTGTAATCAATAATCCATGGATGGAACTTGACGGCTATTATAAACTTGAATTGCCCGGTGAGTTTAAGGCGGGCTATTCCATTGTTTGTGACGGCGGAAAGCTAAAGTTGTATAACGAGAAGGGTAATTTCAGTAAGGAAATCCAATTAATTCAGCCGGTTCCGGAATTGACCCAGGGCAAGCATACCCTCAAATTTGACTGCGAATTTCAGGATGAAAGTCAGTTGAAAATCAGGGCTGTTTTCAAAACGATCAGTCTTCCGGAAGTGGCTAAGAATTAGGGCTATTTGATATTCAAAAGGCTGGGCTTAGAAAGTCAGGGATGCTGAGTAACTCTCAAAAAATTACGCCGTCTAACAACGGTTTAATACTTCCCTCACATAGGGGTTTAAACATACTCAGTCGCTTACTTTGAAAGCGGCATTGTCGGCTATCATCATCGGACTCTCCCGCAGGAAAAAGACACTAACGAGCGCAAAAATTGAAAGTATGGCAAATGCAGACATAAAAGATTCAAGGTGAGCGTTGTTATCGATGCTCATCCCGGCGACAAACAACATCCCCGAAAGCTGACCAGTCCATAGAAGTATTCCCTGGGATGCCGATTCCGGTGCCGGATGACTAACTTCTGCCGCATACTGAAATGCAATCGGACCAGCGCTCATCACAAAAAAACCTAAGATAAATGAAGAAAAAAGCAATACTGAATAGGTGTTTCCGGGGTTTAAACCCAGGTCGCCTGCGAACGATAATCCGAATATGCCCGGGACCATTCCGATAAGACAGATTACAAGGAAAAGTTTCCTTTTCTGGAATTTGTCAGAAAGCAGAGGAAGGATTAAAGCTCCGATAATTCCGCCTGTAAGCATTATCCCACCGATTAATCCATCCGAATCCTTTACCCCGGCCATTTCCGAAATGCGGTCAGTCATTGAACTTACGGCATTGAAAATGCCAAGTCCGACAAAAAATAAGATCATTGTAATTTGCATATCCCGGTTCCGCAGAATATCGAGAACCCCTTTACCGAAACCCTGGAGGAGATCCTGGTTTGGAAGTTTAAAATTTTCAGGGTGCTCTTTAATCAGTATAATTAAAGCCAATGAAGAAATGAGTGATAAAACACCGTAAATCCATAACATCCGTTCGAACCCGGTCCCATAATTTACCAGTTCAGGATTTGAGCCAACAAGTAGTGGAGTCACCAGCATGGCGACGATGATTCCAAGATATTGGGCTAAGACAGCTAATCCGGCGGCCAAACCTCTTTCGGAAAATGGGAACCAACGGACAGTCACTGCCGTAACAGCATTTAAAATAAGCGGTTGGGCAATTGCAAGGCCAATCTGAGAAATAACAACGCCCTTAAAAGTGGATGCAAAGATGGCTTTAGTGATACTGAAAACGCCAATCATAAGCGAGCCTATGGTTAATCCGGTTTTGATGCCATAGGTGTCAATAATATAGGAGGCAGGAAAGCTCATCGCTAAAAAGATCAACATGTATGAAAGTGCAAGAAAATCAATATTTAAGAATGATGCGGGATCAACCTGTCCCTTATAAAAAACTTCGGCAGGACGTACAACCGCCGCATGTGTCAACCATTGTACTGAGACCACAAAGGTGACGAGCATTAACACGGTTAGAACAACCCAGCGATATGGTGAAGGCTTCATTTTTTAAGCGTTTTGAAATTTGTGACTGCATTTATTTTCACATACGAATCAGTAAAAATAATCCTTTAAGGTAGAAATTGATAAAATATTAAAGCAGAGTTGAAAATGGATAAAAATCAAACCGGATTTGCGATCAGCGAATATCTTGATGTAAAGGAGATTACCCGTAAACTGGAGCGTTTATTGGCTCAGCCTATTCGGCCGGTAAACCGTTCTGCTATGTCAGCTTACCTGGACTATTTTGATGAAAAATGTGTTCAGTCAAAACCGATTATTGAACGGGCCATGCAGTTTATTCCCGGTGGCGTGCAGCATAACCTCGCTTTTAACTACCCTTTTCCACTGGTTTTTACGAGAGCAGAGGGGGCATATCTGCACGATAAGGATGGGAACAGGTATATCGATTTTATACAGGCGGGTGGCCCGACCGTTTTAGGGAGTAATTATCCTTATGTAAAAGAAAAGGTCAAAGCGCTGATTGATAATTGTGGCCCTTCGACTGGCCTGTTCCACGAATATGAATTGAAGATTGCAGAGTTTATCTGCAACCACTTTCCTTCAGTCGATTTGTTCCGGATGCTTGGAAGCGGAACAGAGGCTGTGATGGCCGCTATTCGTGTGGCAAGGTTGGCTACAGGAAAAAAGAAGATTATTAAAGTTGGAGGCGCTTATCATGGCTGGAGTGATCAGATGGTTTATGCGCTGAGAATTCCGGGGACTGGTGGTTTTGAGGCTCATGGAATACCCCGAAGCTGCCGCAGACATACCCAGGAGGTATGGCCAAACAGCATCTCTTCATTGGAACGGAAATTGAGACTCAACAGGTTTCGGGGAGGGACTGCAGCGGTCATCCTCGAGCCTGTGGGCCCCGAAAGTGGGACACGACCTGTCGACTATGACTATAATCAGAAAGTACGCAAGCTGTGTGATAAATACGGGGCTCTTTTAATCCTTGATGAAGTTGTATCTGCTTTCCGGATTGGACTTAGCGGAGCGCAGGGATATTACAAGGTAACTCCTGACCTTACTGTATTCGGAAAAGTTATGGCAGGAGGCTACGCCGGAGCCGGCGGACTTGGCGGACGAAAAGAGCTGATGCAATACCTTGCCGCCGGACTTCAGGGGGCAAAGAAGAAGGCAATGGTTGGCGGTACAATGGCTGCAAACCCGTTGAGTTCAGCGGCAGGATATTACACATTAATGGAGATCGAACGGACAAGCGCCTGCGAAAAGGCTGGCCATGCCGGCGACCGATTGACCAAGGGTCTTCAACTACTTATTGAAAAATATAACCTCCCGTTTGTCGCTTATAACCAGGGCTCAATCTGCCACCTGGAGACCTCAGGAACCATGTTTGTAAAAGTAAATTTTTTCAAACCCTGGACCATTCCTGCAGCACTGAAAGAGATCAAAATCCGTAAGCACATGATGGAAGAGATAGGGGCAGCCTATATGGCAGAAGGACTCGTTACCGTTGCAGGAAGCAGGATGTATACCAGTATGGCAGACACCGACGAGGTGATTGATGACGCAATAAACAGGTTTGAAAATGTATTCAGGAATATTGAAGGAGTATGAGTAAATATGTGATTGCCCATGATGTTGGGACTAGTAGTATAAAAACAGCCCTTATTAACGAACGTGGTGAAATCATCGCCTGCAACACCTCTGCTTATGGTATTACTCATACACAACCTGGATGGGTCGAGCAGAATCCGGAGGATTACTGGCAAGGCTCTGTTATTAACACCCGTAAAATTCTGGAATCCCCGGTGATAGATCCTGAAGGAATCCTGGGAATTGTGTTTACTACTCAGGCCATGGGAATAATCCCCGTTGATAGAAATGGCAATACGCTGAAAAATAATATTACCTGGGTCGATGGCCGGGCTCAGGAACAAGCCCGCTGGATTATGAATCTCCTTGGGGGAAAGGCAATATTCAGAAAAATCATAGGGACTGAAATCTCGGGGAAAGATGTTTTGCCGAAACTTCGCTGGTTAAAACAGAACGAACCTGAAATCTACAACCGGATGGACAAGGTTCTTGATGTTAATGGTTATCTGAAATTCCGTGCCACCGGTAAAATGGTTTTCGAATGGTCGGGTGCCTGTTCATACGTCTTTGATCTGAAGAAAAAGAAATGGGAGTATCTCCTCTTTAGGTTAATTGGATTTGATATCGCCAAGCTTCCCCCTTTGGTCAGATCCACAGATATTGTCGGAACCCTTACCCCAGAGGCAGCCATGGAACTTGGCTTACCCGAATCAGTCCGCGTTTTTGGCGGGTGTGATGACACTCAAAGTGCTGCAATTGGGTCAGGTTCTGCCAGTGAAGGTGAAGCGCATATTTATCTGGGGACCTCTGCATGGGTAGGAATCACCACCGCAAAAAACCTGAATCATAAAAACGGTGCATTTATACTGCAGAGTGCTGATCCGGCAATGAACCTGCTTGTTGGTATCACCGAATCGGCAGGATCGAACCTTGAATGGATGATTGAGAAATTCTACAAATTTGAGAATAATGACCCCGCAGTTGAGAATATTTACGATTTTATCAATCATGAAACGTTTGGAATACCTGCGGGCTCTGACAATCTTCTTTTTACTCCCTGGCTCCTTGGTGAGCGATGTCCGGTAAGCACAACAACCACTCGCGGAACAATTTTCAATCTGGGACCTGAGCATACCAGAGGGCATTTTGTTAATGCACTGCTCGAAGGGATTGGCTTCAACCTGCGATGGATCTTAGAAAATGTTAAACGTGATTTTGGCTTTAATCCAATAAAATTGCGTGCAATCGGCGGGGGATCGATCAACGAAAAATGGATGCAGGGGATCGCTAATATCACCGGCAAAATAGTTGAAACGATCACCCAGCCAACCTATGCCGGCACTCTGGGTGCTGCCTCCTGTGTTTTTGTAGGGTGCGGATACTTTGAAAGTTTTAATGATATCAATGGGGTAATCCAGGTAAAGAAGGTGTATGTGCCTGATCCTTTGGCTTCAATCGCCTATGATGAGCTTTTTAAATCGTATAAAAATGTCTATGCCAGCCTTAAAAATGCCTACATTTATGCAAATACCGAACAGACAAAGATTTACCATTCACTTTCGATTAAACTTTTTAAATTTATAAAATGGATACTCTCAACAGCTTAAAAAATCTGATCATTAAATCCGGGAAACAACTTCTCGCCGAAGGACTCGTGACCCGGACGTGGGGAAATGTGAGCATTAGGGTCGATGAGAACAATATGCTGATTACACCAAGTGGAAGAACGTATGATGATCTGACCTTAAATGATATTGTTTTGGTCAACTATCATACTTCAAAATATGAGGGGAGTATAAAACCCTCCTCCGAGAATGGTCTGCACTGCGAGATATACCGCACCAGAAAGGAGATTAATGCCGTTATTCATACCCACCAGATGAATGCTTCTACCGTTGCGGCTGCACGCAGGGAGGTTCCCCCGATCCTGGATGATATGGTTCAGATTATTGGTCCAAGTGTTAGGGTCGCCGACTATGCACTCCCTTCGACAAAGCGAATTGTAACCAAAACTGTTAAAGCATTACGTGGAAGAATGGCTGCCCTGATGGCTAATCATGGAGCGGTCTGTGTGGGTCGCGATATGGAAGAGGCGTTTGTTGTTTGCCAGGTACTCGAGAAAGCATGTAAAGCATTTATTGAAGCCGAATTTTTAGGCGGAGCCAAGGGAATCAATGTTTTTGAGGCTCACCTGATGCACCAGTTTTATCTCAGGAAATATTCAGCGATGGCAAAGAAGAATAGATGATCTTCATGTAATTTCCACTAACGAAACTTAGGTTAATTTTAAGGATTCGTATGCCGCTTCTGGCTTTTGGCGGCTTGCGCGGATCATCAGACAATTGAATATTTTTCTAAATTCGGTGTTGAAAAATAAGTCTCATTCCGGATGATTTTTGCAAGTCGCCAGAAGCTTACTGCCAGTCAATTATTGCTTAAAGTCACATTCTCCCGCCATTACTAAGAATCTCAAAGAGCCGTCAAAATGAGCTATTCAGAAATCATAAGAAAACAGAATGACTTTTTCAATTCTAACCAAACAAAAGATATAGGTTTTAGAATTGAACAGTTAAGAAAACTCAAGGCTCTTCTTAAAAGTAGTGAATCAGTTCTCTATGAGGCTATCTATGCCGATTTTAAAAAATCAGAATTCGATACTTATTCAACAGAGTTGAATATTATCTACCAGGATATTGAGGAGTCGATCAAAAAACTGCCAAAATGGTCCAGACGAAAAAAGGTCAGAACCAATCTTGTAAACCTTCCCGGGCGAAGCTATATTATTTCTGAACCGCTGGGTGTCTGTCTGGTAATCGGAGCCTGGAACTATCCGTACCAGTTAACACTCTCTCCTCTGGTAGCCGCAATTGCATCCGGAAATACGGTCGTTCTAAAGCCAAGTGAGGTTTCCCCGGCCACAAGCGCTGTTCTGGCGCGGTTAATCAATGCCAGCTTTCCCCCTGAACTGATGGTTGTCGTTGAGGGAGGGATATTGGAAACCACCGCACTTCTGGATCAGAAATTCGATAAAATCTTCTTTACTGGCAGTAGCAGAGTTGGAAAGATAGTCTATCGGGCAGCCGCAAAAAACCTTACCCCCGTTACGTTGGAGTTGAGCGGGAAAAGTCCGGCAATCGTTACAAGCAATAGTAACCTGAAAGAGGTTGCCAAACGGATAGTCTGGGCAAAATTTCTTAATTCGGGTCAGACCTGCATTGCCCCTGATTATGTGCTGGTTGCTGAATCTGTTCGGGAAGAATTGCTTTTGCTTCTTAAGTCTCAGATTATTAAAAATAACTATTCATTTGAAAACGGTAATTACGTTCAGATCATCAACGAATCAAATTTCAACCGTTTGAGGTGCCTTATTGATGCAAATAGAATCTATCATGGAGGTGAAACTGATCTTCAGAATCGGTATATCGCTCCAACTCTGTTAACCGGAGTATCCTTTGATGACCAGGTTATGGAAAGCGAAATATTTGGCCCGATCCTGCCAGTTATCTCCTATTCTGATCTGAACGATGCTATCGGAAAGATAAAATCAGGTTCAAAACCTTTGGCTTGTTATATTTTTGCCAATGACAAAACCATCCGGAATAAATTATTAAATGAGATATCTTTTGGAGGAGGAGCAGTAAATGATGCCTTGATGCATTTTACGAACAGTAATCTCCCCTTTGGAGGGGTTGGGAGTAGTGGCATTGGCAATTATCATGGCGAAGCCGGATTTAAGACTTTTTCCCACTTTAAAAGTATCCTGAATAAACCATTCTGGCTTGAACCCAATCTTAAATATCCACCATATTCAAATCGTAAATTAGCATGGATTAAAAGGTTAATCGGAAAATAGAGAGCACATAATCCGGAACCAAAGATGGATTTGATTTGTTTCTTAAAAACTAAACAAACATTTCCGATGCAATATTCCAATTTAATACCCAGATTTGTCCTGTCCCTGTGGATTTTCAGCCTACTCTTCTTTTGTAGTTGTGAGCCAACTCCTCCCACTGAAAAAGGTAATTTTCGAAATTCTGATTTAGTTGAACTGGTCAAACTCGACCCATCGCTCAACCTGGATATCCGTTACGCTAAAACCAATAATTTTCTTGGTAAAGCGGTCTACTCTGAAGCACGAGCATTTCTTCAACGTCCGGCTGCCGAAGCCGTGGTAAAGGTTAACCAGGAATTCAAACTTTTAGGTTATCGGCTCCTTATTTTTGATGGGTACCGCCCATGGAGTGTCACTAAAATATTCTGGGATCTGACCTCAGTGGAAAATAAGAAATTCGTTGCCGATCCATCCAAAGGTTCAAGACATAACAGGGGGTGCGCCGTTGATTTGAGTTTATATGAGATTATTTCAGGAAAAGAGGTGGAGATGCCCGGTGAATATGACGAAATGAGTGAGCGTTCCTATCCGGAATACAAAGGTGGTACCGAAGAACAACGCAGGATGAGAGATTTGTTACGCAGCAAAATGGAAGCCAATGGTTTCTCTGTATATGAATTCGAATGGTGGCATTTTGACTATAAAGATTGGAGATCGTACAAGATCCAGAATATTCAGTTTCGGGAAATAAATTAGAGATAGATGAAGTCAACCCTGTATTGCAGGTTATTTAGCACCTAATTTAATTATTCCGCTTTCTGATTGCAACAAATACTCTTTGTTATTTGTAATAGATCTAAATAAGTATTTTGGCGATGCATGTCAAATAATAAACACGTGATATTAAAATGCAATCAAAATTAGTTTCTTCTGCCATTCTGGCAATCATTGTTTTCGGACTTTATTCCTGCAGTAAAAGTAGTATGTCGCCGGCTGCAGGAGTTTCGAACATCGGCTTTCAGTCCACGTTAAGCGGGTCAAGCGCAACTCCGGCCAATGGATCAAAAGCGACAGGATCTGCCACTTTCACATATAATCCTGCGACCTATATTTTAAGTGGAACAGTAACCTTTCAGGGCATGACCCCAACCGGAGCCCACATTCATGAGGGCGCGCCAGGCGTTGGCGGAGTGGTTGTCTTCCTGCTTGTTTCGGGGACCATAACTTCACCAATTAGTTTTACTTCACCCGTATTGGATGTCACGCAGCGGGCTAGTCTTTTATCCAACCAATATTATATAAACTTACATAGTACTGCTTATCCGGATGGAGAGATAAGAGGTCAATTGGTTCAGCAGAGTCCTGGTAGCGGTGGTAATGGCGGCAGTCCCTATTAACCGGTTTATCGGTTTGACAGTATTTTAAAATATTTTTTTTGAATGACGTCTGATATTGCATGAAGGAGGCAGAAGTGTACCACTTAATAAATGATCCGCAAACCGCTGGCTATACCAGGGGATTTGCAGACTCCCTTTAGCGCCAAAACCATTGAATATTGCCAGCTGGGTATGTTCCGGATGGCGCCCGATAAATGGTTGTCTGTCTTTTGTGCATGGCCGGACATTGGCCTGATGATTGATTAGCGTTGAATTCGACAAGGCGTCTGTAAGAATACTGAGTGCAAGCATTAACTCACTTTTCCCAACTTCTGTAATCTGTGTGTTAAGATTTTCCCGGTCGAATGTGGCCCCAATCCTGATTTGATTTTCATCGATTGGGATGAGCCAGTTTCCGTGATTAATAATCTTATCGGGCAGTTCGACCTGGTGTTGCAGGGTTATAATCTCACCCTTAACCGGTTGAAAAGGGAGCCATGAAAACCATGGATTCCGTGTGGCAAGATACCCTTCGCAGAAAATTACCGCCTTCGGGTGTAGGTCCTTCCAATTCACTATTGGATCAAGCTCAATTTCTGAATAATCAAAATTATTCAGACGGTAAGAGTTCCTTGAGATAAAATACTCTTTCATACACTCCAGCAGTGGAGCGGTTAACAAATAGCCGGTTTGTTTCTGTTCGAGATACCCAAAAGGTGATGCAAGATTCCTATTAAGGAAGGTTTCCATCTGGATTTTCCCGATATAGTTTAGATATTCAGGATTGTTTAGCCGTTTAGAAGCGGCATCCTTTTCCATCTCACTTTTGAAAATCCGAACCATCGGCTTTTCAATGAAAAACTGCTGGTGGAAAAAACCGGACAGGCTTGAATAATAGTTTTTTGCAGCCGGTAATAGGATGTCAGTCTCAGCAGATTTTACAAAACGCATCCCGGTTACCGGATTTATCAGCCCCGCGGCAATCTGCGAAGCATTCTCTCCCCCGTTATCGACAATAACGACCCTGCACCCCCGTTGCATGAGCTCCCACGCAAGCAGACTCCCTGCCAGTCCCTGGCCGATAATTAAATAGTCGATCATCATTTGTCAAAGATACAATTTGAATTTTATCGAACCGCCACCAGTGTAGTTATGATTGAATGGCGCCACTGTTCTGTTAATCCAATATTCAGTTTTGTGGATAATTTTAAATTTTCTGCAACCGCTCCTTGGGTTTAATTTCATATTTTTACCTGTGATAACACATTTCGTGTCTGCCCAATTATAAAAGATATTATCACCATTCATACTATGAAAAGTGTAACAATTATTGCGTTTTTGATGATTTGCCTACTGGCTAAAAGTCAGGAGCCCATGGGGTTTGAAATTAAGAATTCAGCCTCTTTCCGTTGGCTCAATAAAGAGGTCTTGGGAATCAAGGTCTTGGACGACATGGAAAAACCTGGTCCCTGGACTCCATTTACCATCGGTGCGATCTCCGTTGTTGATGCGCGAGTTACGGCAAAAATCGAGGAATCAAAAAGTATGGTTACCCTAATGAGCTACTCTCACGATCAATCTCATAGCGGGAAGAGCTCTCTTTTGATGAAATTGCCCACTAAAATGGAGGGTCCCGGACCCAAAAGCGGCCGCGGCTGGGGAAGAGCCGGAGTAATCCGTAATTTCGAAAAAGAAGACCTGACCAAATTCAACCGCATATCGGTATGGATTTATCCCGATTGCCCGGGTTATTACCAGGACTGGCTTGAAATGCGTCTATTTAATGAGGGAGTTGAAAAATTACCCGCCTTGTTTGCCCAGGAAGGGGAGACGACCGTACTGTTAAAAAACAGAGCGTGGAATCATGTGGTATGGGAAATCGGGAATGTGGCACGTGATAAAATCTCCAAACTTGAAATCTCCTCATGGATGGTGAGCAGCGAGCCCGAGGCAACAGATACACTCGCCTATTATTTTGACGACCTGGAATTGCAAAAAGTCGATCCCGATTATACGGAAGGATGGGGAGTCTGGCCCGGAAGAATCTCATTTAGTCATACCGGATACCAGACAGGCGCTTCGAAAAGCGCAATTGCCAATAACCTTAAAGCAGAGGATTTCAGCCTTGTGGATCAGAAAACAGGCGAAGTCATCCTTACTAAACCTGTTCAAAACATAATATCGCCATTGGGCACCTTTCAGCTCCTTGATTTTTCTGAGGTTCAGGAAAATGGTTCGTTTATCCTGAAAGCGGGAGAGGCATTCACCCAGCCGTTTAGGATCAATTCCGATGTGTGGGAGGAAACCATATGGAAAGCGCTGAACTTCTATTATTCAGAACGGTGTGGAATCTCAATTCCCGGAGTTCATGGGGTATGTCACCGCGACTGGACCTGTATTCATGGCGACAAAAGTATCGTAATTAACGGTGGCTGGCACGATGCGGGTGATTTCACCCAGGGTCTTGGAAATACGGGTGATGCTGTTTATGCGATGTTTAGTCTGGCTGAGAAATTACTTCTCCGGGGTGATCACCAAAAATTGGCTGACAAACTTATCGAAGAGGGGAAATGGGGTCTGGACTGGATCCTGAAAACCAGCTTCGGCGATGGATTCCGAAATGAGGGATCAATAAACAGTCGCAGAACCAATGGAATTATTGGTGACTTCGACGATATCACCTCAGTTGCACAGAACTCGCCAAAGGCCAATTTTGTAGCCTCCGCTTCTGAAGCCATTGCATCGCGGATCCTTAAAGATAAAGATCCGCGATTGGCAGCATATTCCCTTAAAATGGCCCAGACCGATTGGCAATTTGCGATTCAAAAGGCCGATTTTAATGAAGATCAATCTTCCCGGGAGTCCTTTAGTGGGTCGTTTGATTCGGGGAATGTAATTCATGAACTGGCATCGGCAGCTATTCTGGCGTCTGTGGAGCTTTGGCATGCAACAGGAGAGGAGAGGTATAAGGTTAAAGCTGCTGAATTGGCTAATATTATCCTTGAATCACAGCAACGTAAAAAACCCGACTGGGATATCCCAATTACAGGTTTCTTCTATACAAGTCCGTCGAAACAGCACATTCTTCATTATGTCCATCGCGGCCATGAGCAGGAACCTATTGTCGCTCTCACTCAACTCTGTGAGGCCTTCCCTGATCATCCCGATTGGATGAAATGGTATTCAGCAGTGACCTTATATTCGGAGTACCTTAAGACAATTGCAAAATATACCGAACCCTATGGGGTCTTGCCTTCTTCAATCTATACCGATCAGGAATATCTGCAGGTTCCCGAAAGCAGGCAGGAGTCGTTTCGCAAACAAGTTTTGAATGGAATTCCCCTGGGGAAGGGGCATTACTTGCGCCTTTTTCCCGTATGGATGGACTACCGGGGCCATTTTGGTACAATTCTGCCCAAGGCGCAGGCCCTCAATAATGCAGCACGACTTCGGAATGATCCTGAATCTGCTAAGCTCGCCGAGCATCAGCTTGAATGGGTAGTTGGCCGGAATCCGTTTTCGCAAAGTACCATGTATGGAGAGGGATACGATTTTACACCGCTATACACCCCTTCATCGGGTGACATTGTCGGTGCCCTTCCCGTGGGAATTCAAACCCGGGGAGATAATGATGTTCCCTATTGGCCAGTGCAGAGTACCTGGACCTATAAGGAGGTGTGGACACATCCTGTAACGCAATGGATCTGGCTGATGCACGACCTGCAAGGTCCTGCTCTTGTGACGGGAAAAGCTGAAAAAATTGTGGAATTTCATAATGTTACTTCAGGGAGGATAACTTATTATAAAACAAATAAATATGGATTTTTTAAGGTGCAATTGCCTGAAGGGGAGTATCTGATAAGTAGTGATGGTCTTGAACAGAAAGCTACCCTTCTTCCCGCAGAAAATTATTTCATCGACCTGCGAAAAGAAAATAATTTTGAGTTTGAAGTATCCAGACTCTCTTCAGGGAATGGGATTGTCACCATTATCGCAAAAGTCCGGGGAAATGGAACTCATACATTTACTGTAAAATCAAATAACCTGGTTTTGGAATCCCCGACTCATAAAGCTGTCCTTAAATCAGGAGATACAATTACCCTTAAATGGCAATGTAAAATAAGTGCACCTGATGAGCCCTGGGTGGCAGTTGTTGTTCCCGATAACAATATTTCTCAGAAAAAGGAGTTGCTTTATTGGAATTAGAGAAGATATTGAGGCATATGTCAATTTCACCAGGTCAACCCCAAAGATGATTGGTAAAAGAAGAACAGCCATATTAGCAAACACGCCCCTTCAAAGGGTAATGCCGATCGTGTATCATTGAAAAATACAAGATTTACCCTTGGAGATTGAGATATTTTCCACCCTGGCATCAGCGATTAAATGGGTTAATCTAAAAACTGATGATCAGGCATTAACAGAATTCTATCTTAATGAAATGCAAAATCGGGAGAAGATTTTAATTTAGACTGATATCAGGTCAGGGTATTTTTAAACGCCAAATAAATTTTCATAAATCTATTTGTAATTAGTTGGAAATAAGTGAAGAGGTTTGTTGTTTGTGCCAAACAGATATTTTGGACTATTTTTGATTCATGTTAAACTTAAATTGGGAAAAATGATCGGCTATAACCTTACCGGATATCTGATTTTTGCATTTGTCACAACAATTACCCCCGGGCCAAATAACTACATGCTTTTTTCTTATGGACGGAATTATGGGTTGAAAGATTCAGGGAAATTGATGGCCGGAATTTTTTTCGGATTTATGGTGTTGTTGTATTTGTCTGGCTATAGTATCGCAGGCATGATAACTAAACATCCTACCGCGGAACTGTATCTGAAAATCGCAAGTTCACTCTGGCTATTTTATCTTGCGGTTATTCTAAGCAAAATTAATTCAGTTGATTCGGTCGATTCAAGATCCAGGATTGGTTTTTTTGAGGGATTTTTCATGCAGTTTGTGAACCCTAAGGCGTGGATCATGGCAATAGGTGGTGCGAGCGCTTTTTTACCTCATTTTGAAAATATTCATTGGAGTGTGTTTGTTTTTGCAATGATATTCGGTGTAGTTGGAATTCCATGCATGATTTTATGGATCTTGTTTGGCGATTTGATTGAAAGGATGCTTAAATCGGCAAAGGCTCATCAGATTTTAGGTATCGTATTGTTTTGCCTGATGATTATAAGTATCGCGATGATATGGATTTAGCATGGGTTAACTTATTTTTAATCGGATATTTTGTCCGCGAATGCAATTCGCGGGACCCGGCCTGGTCAAGCGATTTTCAATCGCTTACTTTCAAAAGGTTATTTTCAAATGTTTTTTTTGTCCGAGAATGCAATTCGCGGGACCCGGCCGGGTCAAGCGAATTGCATTCGCTTTTTTTCACTTTCCGCAACATCAGGATAATTATTTTAAATTATCATAGGAGTAATCATTAATATTGTATGTGAAACGGAAAATTGAACTACTTGCCCCGGGCGGAGATATCGACTCCATTAAAGCAGCAATCCTCGCAGGGGCTGATGCGGTATATTGCGGACTGGATAAATTTAATGCACGAAACCGGGCGGCAAATATAACCTTCGACGATTTGCAGGGAATCCTAAGACTGGCACATAAAAACAACTGCGAAGTTTTTCTGACCCTGAATATAATCCTTGTTGATCGCGAAATCCCCGCAGTGGTGGCCTTACTGAACAGGTTGGTCAACACAAGTATCGACGGCATAATCGTTCAGGACCTGGGATTGTTCTATATTTTATTCAACTATTTTCCTGGTCTGAAGGTCCATGCTTCTACTCAACTTACCACTCACAATGAGGGGCAGATCTGCTTTTTAAAGAGGCTCAACACCAAAAGAGTCAACCTCTCACGGGAATTGAATATTGAAGAAATAAAAGCGCTCACCACCATTGCCCACCGGCACGATATGCTATCTGAAGTTTTTGTCCATGGATCATACTGCATCTCGTTTTCGGGCATCTGCTACCTAAGTTCTGTACAAAGCGGAAACTCCGGAAACCGCGGCAGATGTAGTCAGCCCTGCCGCGACAGGTATGTAACTACCGCTGTCGGGAAAGATTACCCGCTGAATCTGAAGGATAATTCCGCATGGAATGATCTTAAAGCATTGTCAGACGCGGGGGTGGATTCTCTTAAGATTGAAGGACGAATAAAGAAATCCGACTATGTGTATACGGTTGTAAACAATTGGAAACGACATCTTCAACATTTTTATAGTCAGGATGAACGCCAAAATAATAACCACGATCTTTACAAAGTATTCAATCGTGATTTCTCAAACGGTTTCATCAGTGGTACTATTCAAAAAGAGATGTTTATCGATAATCCCCGGGATCACTCTATCCAGCATTTGTCGGAAGTTAATTCGTATCCCACAGCTGCTGAGCTGGAAACGGCCCACCTGAAATTATATGCAGATAAGGTGGAGATAAAGAGTTCACTTGAAAATAGAATCAGTCAAATCTCAGCCGCAAAGGAACCTTTGACCCTTGATATTTCAGGTGAGTATGGCGCTCCGTTGAAGGTTACGGTTGTATCTGCTGAACGTTCTTTTGTGGTTTATTCATCGAAGAATCTGGAGAATAAGGGGACAGAACCTTTAAACTATTCAATGCTTTTCAACAGGCTGAAGGCGATCAACGATACCGAATATTTTATCGGTCGGCTTAACATTGACAACCTTCGCGGGGAGGTCTATTTACCGTTTAAAGAACTCACTTCTATCAAAAAGAAGATCCTGTTTATCCTGAACGGTTCAAAGGAGATGATCGGTCCCGTCGAAATTCCTGTTCCGCCTAAAAATGAAAAGCGTGCAGTCAACCCCACCCTTTGTGTTTTGATCTCCAACACGAAGGATCTCCACCTTTGGGGGAACTCCTCCGCGGAGATCTTTTATAAACTTCCCGATTGTATCGGATTTGAGCTGGATATGCTGACCGACCTTTTTATCAGTAAGCCAGGACTCATCCCGTGGTTCCCCGCTGTCATCATGGGTGATGACTACACCGCAGCGGTAGAATTCTTAAGGAGAGTGCAGCCCCCACTTATCGTAACCAACAATACCGGTATTGCTTATGAAGCTTATAAGATGGGAATCAAATGGATTGCAGGTCCTTTTCTGAATATTGTGAATTCGTTTAGTCTGATGGCGTTAAAGGAAAATTTTAACTGTTCGGGTTCCTTTATTTCGAATGAAATAAGCAAAATTCAGATCCGGGGGATTCAGAAGCCTGAAGATTTCAAACTTTATTACAGCATCTTTCATCCAATCGTGCTGATGACCAGCCGGCAATGTCTGTTTCACCAGGTTACCGGGTGTGAAAAAAATAGCATTGATGATTCCTGTCTTCAACAGTGCGAGAGATCATCGTCCATAACAAATTTAAAAAACGGGAAGTTGCTGATCAGTAAAACCAGGGGAAACTACCACACTATTCATCATGAGGTTCATTTTTTCAATCCCGATATTGTTGAAGATCTGAAAGGTCTCTTTTCCAGTTTTTTAATCAATCTGGAGGATATTCAAACCCAAACCGAAATAGAGGTAGATAAAGCAGGTTTAATTCATCGTTTTGAAAATCTGTTAAACGAAAATCCCGGTTCTAAACAGGAGCTCTGTCAAGTGATTTTTCCGACAACAAACACTCAGTATTTTAAGGGAATCTGACATGAGAGCCGGACTCCTTCAAATCACGTGCAGGTCTGGTCCTCACTTTCGGAGCGTTGAGAGCTGGACTTTTTCAAATCGCGAACAGGTCCGACCCTCACTTTTCAAATCACTAACAATTCCAACCCTCACTCTCCTCCCAAGATCCCTGATCTTACTCCTGATTACACGTTCGGGAAGAGGTTATCTGCCTTTTCCCCCAATTGATCATATCCGAAGCGCATTGATCCATTTATCATTGATTTATTTTATATTTGTTGTGATTATGAGTTCATTTACATCGGACTTACATGATTAATGGGAATGACGAAAACCATTAAAAGAGTAGTCGATCTTAATACCAGAAAAAAATGCATTTATTACCTATCTCATTACTGGCAATTCTTGCCGGCGTATTGTTGCTTGCTAAAACCAGAAAGGAAGCGTTGGGGAAATTCTTTGCCTTCGTTTCGTGGTTTTTTGTTGTTGTAGGTTTCATCCTTTTTATTGGGGTAATCTGCAAAGTTACGAATGGTCATACGACGGGTCATCCCTGTTGTCAGCAAGAGATGACTCAACAGTGTCCTCACGGAATGCATCCTGGTATGGGATGTCCTCCGGTGATGCATCAGGGGATGTGCTGTCCCCCTGAAATGCAAAAAGGGTGTTGCGAAAAAAAAGATCACTGTGCTAAAAGTGATTCAATTTTGAAAACATGTCCTAAGACCAAAGAAGAGGTTAAATAACAAAAAAAACAGTTCAGAAAGGGCTAATTGTGATTCGGGAATGGTGACATCATATATCAAATCTTTTTATAAGCTTTGATATATGATTTCGGATATCTCACTTAAGACATCTTCCAGTTTTTTGATCTCTTTCCCCTTTGTCATAACGGTAAGCAAATAGGTTTTATTATCAAGATAGACGATTGCAGACTCCGACAGCTCCGGCTCCCTGCTATCTCCCCCCTCTCCGAATTTATGTGCGACATGCACAAATTCGGGTAAATTCCGTAATAATCCATTCCTGAAATTAGTGTGGGCCAGGAGCTCTGCTGCAAATTCTGAATCTTCATTCGAAAGATAGGTAGCATTATAAATTGCCCTCATAAATAGGGAGTAATCCTTAGGGGATATAGGATAATTATTCGAATTCCAGTCAGGGGCTGACAACCCAAAATCGGTAAAGATTTTCTTTAAAACATTCACGTCAATAAATGTATTTAAAAGATTTGTCGCATTGTTATCCGAATAGACGATCATGTAGGTTAGTAACTCTTTAATCTGATATTTATGTCCTAACTGTATTTGGTTTGATAAAATATGGGTTGTTTTATTGGTCTGAAAGGGGTGATCAAACGACAGGCATTTTTCTAAAAGAGCTGGGTTTTGTTCCTTCATTTTTAAAATAGTTATCAAAACAGGCACTTTTAATAGCGACCCAGGACTGTATTTGTCATTCTCGTTAATTCCCATCCAACCATTTTTTGAATAGGATCTCAAATAGACAGAGGCTGAAATTAAATTCCCCAGTTGTTTATTCTCCTCTATCAGCTGATTAATCCGTTGCTTTATTGGAGCAAGCTCTTCTGATTCACATTCATTATCAACAAACATTAATGGTTTTACATAGCTTAGTCCATTTAGCCGTTTAATTTCCGTGTCACAATTCTGGGTCGTTGTTTTTGTAGTTATCAATGATGAGGATTGGCTAAAAAATGAGCCAAAGAAAATATAGTTCATTATAAAGAAGGTGCAAGCCACTGATAGTGCTATTAAAACGAGGCTTTTCGCAAAGGATATTTTCTTAACAAAAATGGATTTCATGTTTTAGGCAAATATTAATATGCACAATTTGTAAAATAAAATAGTTCATTTATGATCTAAATTTTAAACTCTGTAAAATTTAATTCTCAGCTTATGACTATTTTTACTTAAAAAGGTTTAAAACTAAATTGACTTAATTAAGGAATTTTCAAAAAAAAGCGGATATAAATGATCTGAAATTGTAAAAGACAATGTAGATTTACATAAAAAACTACCTTTTAAAACCCTTATTATGAGTTTGAATCAATTTATGAATGAAAACCTGGGTGTCATTAAAGAAGAGATAATCAGAGCTATTCCTAATCCGGAATTTGATTCCCATGCGTTTATCCGGCATTTCGCCAGGAAATTTGAGATAAACTATATTGAGTTTTTAAGTTCCTATAAACTTGAACCATTTAGAAACGTTCATGCTCAAATAGGGAGATTTTTATCAGAGCATCAGGAATTGTTGCAAATAAAAGATTTTGGAACTGTTCACAGCCAAAATATCTTTGGTGTTGAATCACTTAATGAAAGGTGGATTAAAACTGACGCTGGAAGTTCGGCCCAACTCGAACTTAGTTTTAAAAAAACGAGGGTTAGAGGAAATGGTAGCCATTCCTGATATGAATTATGGTGGGGCGATTTTAAATCGCCCGCAGATAGTTGCCCCTAATTGCAAATCGCGTCACCCGAATGCAAACAGTTTTTATCTATCGTACATTACGGCTAATAGACTGCTTTATCTGCGTATAACCACAAAGAAAATCTATCGAATCCTCAATGTCTTAATCTCAAAAGGCCTGAATCCGAGATGCAAAGATGACCCGCTATCGATTTTTTTGATGACCAGATCGTTTATAACCTTTCCATCCAGTTCCGTCGCCTCAGTTTTTTGTACCGGGAAATTCAGTAAAAGATCACTTTGTGTCGAACGATCATTCGAATTAAATAACCTTACAAATAATGAGTTCCCCTTTTTGAATAGTGTTGAAATTTCGATATGGGGATCAGAAACTTTCAGATATGAGAATGGAGTATTTAGGTTCCCGGACCCATTGTTAATAATTCGGGTAACCAAAGGCTCATTCCATGCGGTATTGAGACTGCTCAGGCTGGAATCGTTCCATTTCCCGGCATGGGGAATCAGCGCATAATTAAATTCCGGAGTTGCGCTCATCGGATAAAAGGATTCCCATAATCCGTAGCCACTCCATCCCATGGTAAGGGCAAGAGGATAGTTTTTAGCGTGAGAATAACTGGTAGTTCGATCAGTGAAAACGGCCATGCCGGAATTTGAGATCGAATCGTAAACATCGACCCAATCCAGGATAATGTTGTGCTTAATGTCGTTCCAGGAATTAAAAAAAGTGCTGTCAAGCTTGCTGAGGCATACATCATAAGGGGCATTTTTATATACCACCTGGTTTTTTAGGGCAGCCGGGAAAAAGGCCTGCAGCTTCCAGCGCGAATCGTAACACGGCTTGCGATGCTGTCCCCTGTTGGGGCGCTCACCATCCCATGGCTCACCGATGAGCACATCTTTATCAAAAAAGAACTTCGTTTTAAAATCTATTTTTCTCTCCCCGTTGGCGAGTGTGATCAATGTTTCAAAGCTGTATTTTCCGATTTTACCTTTGATCAATGTTTTAATTCTTAACGGACCATTTTCAATGATCTGAAGTGTCGCAACTGAATCTTTGCTGCTTAGCCACCGCTTGTCGAGGGAGAAATAGCCGCTGTATTCATTAAACAGACGATCGCTCTGCTGATCAACACACTCCCGGTTATTGGATTTATCGGTTAAGCTGGTGATGCACCCCCCTTTTGCCATGTTCACAACGATTTTATACAAATCGGTCTCCAGGGTGTATTCTGAATCGGATAATTTAGTTATCCGGCAATCCTGGATCTTCGCCTCCTTCAGGTTCTCTTTAATCGGCTTCAAAAGGAAGAAACTATATCCCAGAGAAGGGATTGGTGCATTGAAAATAATCCTGGCTGAATTAACAGTTCCGTCGCCATACCAGTTAACCGGGATGAACTGGGAAGGGATCAGCTGATGCTTGTAGTCGTAAACTTCACACTGCTTCACCCCCGGATCAAAAACCGCGGTCGTCTCGACATTTTCAGTTCTTTCGAATCCTGACGAATTTAATACGCAAATCTGTAATGATTTTTTATTGGTGACATCCTCTGTCTGAAAGCGGTTGACCAGCGAACTTGCCGATTCACTGATTATTTCAGCAGATACATCATTGGAAACCGATGCTTTCTCTTTGGTGAAGGAGGCCCAGTGGTCAGTGTTTGTATCGGCAATGGGACAGATCCAGGCGTCGTGGTGCTGAGCCATGAGAAGCTGTTCCCAGCCATAGTTGAGTTTGGATTCCGGGAGTTTGTAGCCCGTGAACGCAGATGCCAGGGAGGAAAATTTCTCGGCTTGCAGGATTTGCTTTTCCGCTTTATGCACTTTTGACCCAATTGCATTGATAACCCCGGAGCCCCAAATGAGGTTCACCTGGAGATCTTCCTGGGTTAGGTCCCAGTTATCTTTGGGCTCAGGCAGGATATTTTGAAAATATTCCCTCCAGGTAATTAGCCGGGGATATTTAGTGAGCTGACCGGCAGGTTTATTCCACCAGCAATTATTGAACTGCTTGGTATCGGGCCATTGTTTTAATCCCGGATCGATATAGACATACCGTCCCGTTGAGTCGACCGCCGGGTGTGCAGGCCACCCCAAATCCTGATACTGACTTCCAACGGGATTGCGGATTCCCTTTTCAGCACATTTGGCTATAAAATCGGACATCACCGAGCAGCTCTCTGTCTCCCAAGCGTCGGGATTGAGATTTTCGCATTTGTACCTTGGAACTGCAGCTATTTTGGTGCCGTCGGGCCCGCGCCAGAACAGGATGCTTTTATCCACTCCCCTGGTGTAGCCTCCGAAAGCTGTGCAGGGATCTTTGAGTACCGCCTGGGTGAATCCCAGCGATTTAAGAATCTGGGGCAATGAACTGGTCCAGCAAGGCTCCTGAACAGAATAGGTCCTGACAGGATAGCCAGGAAATGCTTTGTGCACCTCTTCCAGTCCCATAATAAGCTGACGGATATTGCTCTCGCCGCTAATGTTCCAGCAGTAGGGTTGCATATAGCCGGGTGACACAATTTCAACCCGTGAATCTGCTGTGTAATCGCTGAGATAATGCTTTAGTTTATAGAACGTCTCGGGGTCTGTTGTTTTTAAATAGCTCCACGAGCCTGGTTCTATATCAAACGAGAGTTTCCACGATGGATACCGTTCCAAACCATTAACGATATCACGAAAACTTCCCGCAGGCATATGCCCGACTTTACCCCCATGATAGCCATCGATATAATACGCATTATATTTTGTGGTGTCGGTTTTTAACTGACCAAAAGCTGAATTGCAGAAAAGCAAAACAGCGAGAACCTGAATAAGTCTGGAAGAAATAGGTAACATATTCGATTGTATTACATTAGGTTAATGTCTGTTTATTTACTGAAGAAGATGACGATTATCAAACTAAGTAATAAGAAGGGTATAATGTCGCATGTTCACTAAACCATCTGTCGCCGCTATGCGGCTGGGATTTTTGTATTCCTGCAATTTTACCAAACTGACAGTGCGATGCACCTTAACCTCTAAGGAGCCGTGTAACGGCGTAAGTTTGGTAAAAAGGATAATTAGATAACAGTTAGTAAGCCGCCTTGCGGCGACAGAATTGATTACTAACCAATGTTCAGTTAAAAATACGACAATAAATTATTCTTATAACTTAAGTAAAAAGAACAATGTAATGGTTTACTTATACTTAGTGTATCTTTGAGTCTCAGTCCGTAAACTGACGGATTGTGGCATTTTTTGTATTCACAATCTTCGTGAATAAATACTTGCACAAAATAGTATTTTAAACTGCAAAAAGTTAGAGCCGGAGATGTTTTTTTAGAAACATCTCCGGCTCTGAATATTTAAGGTTACTGATAACTTTTTTTAATTGGTTGCGACCAGTGGTCGCATTTGCACGAACACCCAGGTGGGGCGATTTTGAATCGCCCGATGATAGTTGCCCCGCGATTGAAAATCGCGGCACCCTACATCTCTTTAACAATTGACCGAAATTCTATGTGAAATGCCCGTTTCCGTTTAACAAATGACCAAATACATCGGACAGATGGCCAATGCTTACTTACATATAACCAATGCTCACTTGCATACAACCAAATCCCTGTTGCATATTCCCGTTTCTCTCCTACATATAACCCAAAACCTAATGAATATTGCCATTTCTCCCGTGCATATTTCCATTTCTCTCTTGCATTTAACCGAAAACATTGGGCAAACGGTCATTTCCCGATTACACTTATTGGCTCTTTCGTTACACCTGTTCTTAATTCCCCTACACCGCTCCTGTTCTTATTGAAACTATTCTAAATTGCTAATAATCTGTCTGATATTTAAAAACAGCTGGCGAATATGTTCTTTTTAATGATTAGTTTTGAAATGGATCAATCGTTGGAGTATGCCTTTTTGCCGAATGACCGGAGGAATAAAGAGGTTACGAATTCGGGTTGTTTTTCAAAGGGAAATAATACGCGATTTAGTTCATTATAGCTCAACGACGGTGGTGGTAAAAGCGATGATTTGTAGCGGGTATAAATTTGTTAGCAACCATTAAATAGACTAGTCATGAAAGAACAGAAATTAGCAGCAATCAATGATCAGACATCACCTCTTTTTAGAATAATGGCTGTCCACAATGACAATGAACCCCTCAGAAGGCAATTCGACAATAATATTTGTGCCTTTCACATTGGGAAAGGTTACATATTGAGTGTAGCTCATGCTTTAAAAGGCGAATTGACAATTTTTAGATCATTGATAGATGCTCAATTTCAAGCAGACATTGTTCCACATTTAACTGCCGGAGAATTCGCACAATTAAATTTATGGTATTTGCTTGACAACGTTACACAAAAGAGGTATCTAAATACAAATAATCAAAATGACCACGATCAAATTATTGCCATTTTAAAAAGGATAAACTACGACACGAGATTTGCAACTCTTTACCAAAATCAAATATGCAAACCTTATCTAATTATTCAGCAACGAGCAGCGCAATATTATAAAAATGCTATTGCACATAGCAATTTTAATCCTATTAATATTGTTTTAGATCCTATTTCCCAAAGACAAACTTATTTTATAGAAACAGAATTAGTTGAATCTTTTACAGAAGATGATGTGGCACTATACAAGATTGTAAATACTCATCAAAGTATTATTGACATGATTCCTAGTTTTGAAATTGATCCTGAAGTATATGACGTAACAAATAAGAATTTTTATTGCTTACAAACTGCTCCTTCCGACTTGACTCCAGGAAGATTACTTAACGAGGCAAATATAGAAGGTCTTGTAGATCAATGGAACATGCAACCTGACAGAGTTGGTGGAAATTATATTTTTCAAGGTTTACGATATTTAATTAAAGGGTACTTCCGTTTCGGATCATCCGGAGCACCATATATTATATTTGACACGCAGACAAATTCGTTTAAGGTAAATGCAATACAAAGCGAAGCTTGTCCAATTCAGCTAACAATAGATAATGACAGAAGTGGAAACTTTCAATGGATTAACGCAATTGCAACTCCATTGGCAAACGTTATCGACAGAATAAATGGACATATTAACTCTTGACGATTGCTAACATCAGCTTCCCGGCAAGTGCTGCAGCATTGGTTTTCGGGGTGTGTCCTTCCGCCCGGGCTGCTTTTCGGCTTGATCCCGAGGAC
Source organism: uncultured Bacteroidia bacterium (assembly GCA_903904515.1). GTDB lineage: Bacteria > Bacteroidota > Bacteroidia > Bacteroidales > Prolixibacteraceae > JAAFHB01. Next base: position 68,147 of record CAIVCR010000068.1, on the reverse strand, counting down.
TCGGAACCCGCAATCCGCCCCTGCGTATAGCTTCTTACGTTACATGCAAGCATAAATGAGCACAATGCATCGAATAACGAGCCTATTCAACGCAAATAGTGCAACGGTAATCTTAGATTGCAACGAATAAGCTGTATATTTGTTGCAATATTTAAGACGAATGGGATATTATATACATCAGAAAGACAATTGGCCAAATTTCACATGGAATAACAACGAGTTTGTTAATCTGTTAAGTGAAGCGAGAAATCTACAAGGACGTTTAATGGGTAAAATGGAATCTCTAGGTTTTGAATTACGAGATGAAGCTTTACTTGAAATTTTAACTTTGGACGTATTAAAATCGGCAGAGATTGAAGGAGAACTCTTAAATCCTGAGCAAGTCCGTTCTTCAATTGCTCAAAGATTAGGAATTGAATTTGCTGTAGCAATTATGTCTGATAGCAATGTAGATGGGATGGTTGAAATGATCATTGATGCAACCCGAAATTGCTTTAAACCTTTGACAACCGATAGACTTTTTGATTGGCACGCAGCATTGTTTCCAACTGGAAGAAGTGGGATATTTAAAATTACAGTTGCTAATTGGAGAAAAGATACATCCGGACAAATGCAAGTTGTATCTGGTACTGTGGGAAGAGAAAAAGTTCATTTTCAAGCTCCCGATGCTGATTTAATTGAAATGGAAATGAATCGTTTTCTTACATGGTTTAACGAAGAAAATAAAATTGATTTGGTTATTAAAGCTGCGATTGCTCATCTTTGGTTTGTTACAATACACCCATTTCAGGATGGAAATGGAAGAATTGCAAGAGCATTAACTGATATGCTATTAGCCCAATCGGATAATAGCAATCAACGATTTTATAGTATGTCAGCTCAAATTAGATTAGAAAGAAAAGAATACTATGAAATACTTGAAAATACCCAAAAAGGGGACCTTGATATATCCGAATGGATAAAATGGTTTCTGGGTTGTTTGGTTAATGCTTTAAAAGCAACAGATAAAGTTCTGATAAGCGTTTTATTAAAAGCGGATTTCTGGAACAAACATTCAAAAACATTAATTAATGAGAGACAGAAAAAGGTACTAAATAAATTATTGGATGGGTTTGAAGGTAAACTGACTTCTATGAAATGGGCTAAAATTTCAAAATGTTCAAAAGACACCGCAATTCGGGATATTAATGACTTGATAAATAAGGAAGTATTGCAAAAAGAGGCGGCAGGAGGAAGAAGTACAAATTATGAATTGAAAAAATGAAATAAATGCAAGCAAGTAACAAGCAATATAAAGCAGCTTTTATTCAGTTCGTTGCGATGGCTTGATGCCCACTTAAAACAAATTTTAAGACAACATAAAATTACGGTTGCTAACATCAGCTACCCGAAAGCCACCCCTGCACGTAGATTCCTACGTAAGTAACAATCCAAAAACCACAAGACCCACCATTGATTTAAACAAATCCAAGTTCCCTGAACCATCCAACCTCACCCATTTCTCAAAAATATCGACCAGAGCCATCACTACACCATCCCAAGAATTTTCGGAAGCAAAGGATCTGTTTTCTTGTCAGCACACCCACGGATAATTGTATCTTTGAATGTTTGATTTGCGATTTACGATTGACGATTTACGATTGACGATTTTAGATTTATGGTTGTGCAGGAACAAATTAAGAAAAGGACTAAGCTGATAGGCATAGAAATAATTAAGCTTATTGATGAGTTGCCGAACAAGCCATCAGCCTGGATTATTGCGAAACAGATAGTCAGAAGTTCCACATCTGTTGGTGCTAATTACCGGGCTGCTTGTCGGGCAAAATCAGATCCAGATTTTAACAATAAACTTAAAATTGTGGAGGAAGAAGCAGACGAAACACAATATTGGTTAGACGTTTTGGAAGAAAGCGGGTTAATTGATTCAGCAAGAATTGTTAACGTTAAAAAGGAGGTCAATGAAATTACTGCCATCGTCGTCGCTTCAATCAAAACAATGAGGCAAAAGCAAATCCATAAATCGTAAATCGTCAATCGTAAATCGTCAATTTGATAACCTAAAAAAATAATAAAATGGCTCAAATCAATCCTCACATTAACTTCAACGGAAATGCCGAAGAAGCATTTACATTTTACAAATCAGTTTTTGGCGGAGAGTTCGCAAAAATTAGGCGTTTCAAAGACCTCGAAAGTGAGGAATTCACGGTAGCAGAGCATGAAGCGAATAAAATAATGCATATTGCTTTGCCTATTGGGAAAACTATTTTAATGGCAAATGACGTTCCGGAAAGTATGGGACGGACCAATGAAAACGAAAACAGAAGTAAAATTTCTGTAAGTGCTGAAAGCAAAGAAGAAGCAGACCACTTATTTAATGGACTTTCGGTAGGCGGACAAATTGAGGTGCCAATGTGTGACAGCCCCTGGGGCTCTTACTTTGGAATGTTTAGAGACAAATACGGCATCGAATGGATGGTAGATTTTGACCCAAAATATAACGGACAATTTTAACTGGAGAAAAACAACGAACCACAAACAAATAAGACTTCATGCTGGGTCGTATGGATCACACGAAGTCTTATGTATAATTTATTACACATTTAAATTAATAGGTAAATAGAATTGGGTACAAAATATTTTACCACAGATTACACAGATTTAGAAAAATGGGGTTTTAATCTGTGTCAATCTGAGTAATCTGTGGTGGAAACATCTAGACTTATTTTGCAACGAAGGGATTACAAAACAGCAAACTCTCGGTCTCTAAAATTCGAAATCCAATTATTCTCAATACTTAGCCAAAAATACCAGGCAGGAAAGTTTTTGTCATTGATTGGGTTTGCGTATACATGAGCAGATATGTTTCAATAATCACGCATCCGGAATTTCAGGCTCAACGAGTTTTTTGAGTTTTTCCAGCGAATCCTGCCACCCCAAATAGCACATCTCGGTAGGTATAACCGAAGGAATCCCATCCTGGGTAATTTTAAGTTCTGTGCCGCATAAAACTTTTTCGAGCAAAACAGAGGTAACCATCTCACCCGGTAAATTCGGGTCTTCAAATTTGTCGGAGTATTTGATAAATTCATTGGGCCTCAATTCCAGGTAGGTGCCACCAAATGAATTTCCGTTTCCGGTGGAGAAATTGATAAATGACATCCGGTAGCTTCCCCCTTGTCGTACATCCATACTATGAACAACACATAAAAATCCATAAGGTGGAATCCATGATGCCATCGCAATTGGATCGGTGAATGCACGGTAAATTTTTTCGGGAGAGGCATTAATAACCCGGTGTAATGATACGCTATTGGTTTCCATACAACTTTATCTTATTGATTAAGTGGCTGACTTGCCATGTTAAACATCCAGCGAATTCCAAACTGGTCCCTGCAGGTTCCCCAGTAACCCCAGAATTCATCATGGGGTGGAGCACATTCAGTTCCGGATTGAGATAGTTCGTTGTATAAACGGTCAGCTTCTTCTTTAGTATCAGGATTTAAACTGATTGATATGTTATTCCCTTCAATCAGTTTGTGCCCCATGCTTTCAAGCACGTCTGTTGCCATAATCTCTGTGCCGCCGAGGATAGGTAATGCAACATGCATTACTTTGTTTTGTTCGGCTTCTGAAAGTACCGGCATACCTGGTTGTGCCGGAATGTCTTTCATCCGCATGATAGGAGCAGAATATTCTGATTTAAAAGCCTTTTTGTAGAATTCAAATGCTTCTTCAGCATTTCCCATGAAGTTGAAATAAATTGATACTGTTGCCATGATGATTAATTTTGGTTTTTAATAAATAATGTTTAAGAAATAAAAATGTTCATTTGTTTAAACCGACGTTACAGCACTAAAATGAATTCTGTAAACTCTCCCTCTTTTGTATCCACCTTAATTTCTCCGCCATGCGCCTTTACAATATCATAACTCATCGATAATCCTAACCCCGTCCCTTCACCGGCTGGTTTGGTGGTAAAGAAGGGGTGAAAGATCTTTTCAAGGATGTGGGCCGGTATGCCGGGACCGTTATCTTTAACATGGATTTCGATATGATTTCCTGATTTTTTTGTAGAAACCCAGACCGTGGGTTCGTATGGCTGTAGAGACGTAGCGCGCTGCGTCTCTACAGCGTGCTGCGTCTCTACCGCGTGCTGCGTCTTTACATTTATGGCATAAAACGCATTGGAAATCAAATTCAGAATTACGCGGCCTATATCCTGAGGAATGATATTAATAGCTCCGATTGTCGGATCAAAATCGGTTATCATCGAAGCATTGAATGAATTATCTTTTGCCTTTAATCCATGATAAGCCAGCCGTAAATATTCGTCAGCCAGTGCATTGATATTGCATGGTTCTTTGACTCCGGTACTGCTGCGACTGTGCTGGAGCATCCCTTTCACAATCGCCTCCGCACGTTTCCCATGTTGTGAGATCTTTTGTTCGTTGTCAGCAATATCATTGGCAAGGGCTTTTACTTCATCCAGATTGCCACTTTCAATTTCCTGAATCAACTCATCAATCAATTCTCCATTTATTTCCGAAAAATTATTCACAAAGTTCAAAGGGTTCTGAATCTCGTGGGCGATGCCTGCGGTAAGTTCGCCTAAAGAAGCCATTTTTTCGGATTGGATCAGGAGTGCCTGCGCATCTTTAAGCTCGGAATACGCTTTTTCAATTTCTTTAGTCCGCTCTGCTACTTTTTCTTCGAGGTTCTCATAAAGCAAGGCGTTTTCAATAGAAATTCCTATCTGTCCGGACAGCATTTGCAGCAGATCAATTCTGTTTTTGTTAAAAACGCCTTTCAAAAGTCTGTTTTCAAGGTAAAGTAATCCGGTTAATTTTCCCTGAGCCTTAATTGGCAGGCAGAGAACCGATAATATTTTAAATTTCTGAATATAAGGATCGAAATTAAATCGCTCTTCGTTGAGTGCATCATTAACTACTAAATTTTCTTCCGACCGCCAGCAATAATTCACGATTGAATTTGGAACGATATCCATCTCGCTCAAAGGAACAGAAGGGAGAATTTCAATCTCATTTGTGCCGGTTATACCTATTGCTTCAATACATAGCTGATTACCAATTGAAAGCAGCAAACATCCTCTTTCCGCTCCTGCATTTTCAATAGTAATATGCATCAGCTTATTCAGTAATTCATCATATTTCACCTCCATCGCGATACTTTGTGAAGCTTTTAAAACACTCGCCAGGTCGAGAGCTGTGGTGCTTGAAGCAAAAGTGCCTGCGTAGATCCCGGATTTCTCTTTTATTTCAATATTTAGTTGTGATTTCAAGAAATCCGGATGCAACTCTTCAAGTTGCCTGCATTTGCCGTATGCACCCCATTTTTGGTACGCTTCCCAGGCATCTGTGAGATAAATTTGCCGTTGTTTGGTCAGCTGTCTTTTCGCACAAATACTGGCAATTCTTTCATTTGCAATAGCTTCAATGTATGTTATTCGGTTCATTGAAGCTAATTTAATCGCTTGTTCATAGAACAGCATTGCTCTTTCAAACCTGTTATTTAGCGCGAAAAATTCAGCTTGTAACAGGGCGTAGTGCGGTCCATAATTCTCAGGACAACCTTTTGCCCAAAGTTTCAGGTCATGAATATGCTTTTTAAATACTTTCAGATATTTTTTCTTCTCGATGGAATTCATCTCTTCAAAACAGGAAGAGATGGAAAGTGACGTAAAAACGGCATGAAATACCTCGAGCATGTCGCCCAGGAAATTAGCCGAATATTTAAGGACAATCTGACTGGTTTCAAGAGCCTTTCTGGGTTGGCCGAAGAGGTAGAGATGGGAGCTTTCTGCTACATGATAAAAAGCAAGCTTTGTCATATTCCCTTCCTTGTTCAGCCGTTCCAAAGTTTCGAAGCTGCTAAAAGTTGCATCATCCCAGCTGCTACCGTTAGTCTGACCGTTCAATGCTTTCGCAAGCTGTTGGAAGCATTGAAAAAAATCCAGTCCCCCTTTCCTATTCCTGATCAGTGATAAATGCTCTTCAGAGGTTTCTATAATTTCTTTCAGATTGTCACCTGCTACAATCCTTGATCTTAAGTATAAGGCAACAGAATATCCCGTGAAGATATGATCACCATTCAATACGCAGGCTTTAATGGTCTCCAGATTGTCGTTATAGCCTTCACGAATAGGACTTTTCCAGTGATTATAAAAAGCTAATACCGTGTAGCTCAGTCTCCATCTGATAAGTGGGGAGTGTGTTTTCTGGTGAAGCTTCATGGTGATTTCCCAAAGGTTAAACCCTCTTTTTTGCATCTTCAGGGCAGAGAGAACAACCACCGAAAATCCGGAGAACCCCCAGCCACTGGCATCAGTAAATCCTTTTTCGAGATATAATTTAACTATCTTGAAGATCACGAGCATCATCAGATTCTGATCCTGCTGGTAGGCACTTGTAGCCACGTCGATCAGAAATTTATTGAGTGCAATAATTTCTTCATCCTTGCAGTCCCGCAGGTGGAACAGAGGTTCGGGGTTTCTGTATTTAGTGGAGAAGGAAAACAGGTATTTTGCCATCTTAAACAAAGTTGCAACCTTAATTGCTGTTTTGTTTTCAGGAAAGCGAATGTCGTAGAGTTTTACCGCTTCAAGTCCAATGCGGAGTGATTCACTGGTATTTCCAATTTTCAGATACAGGGATGAATGAATATAATAGACTTTTAATTTTTCAAATTTTGTGCGGGCATTACCCACTATTTCATTGAAATATATTTCAGCATCTATTTGATTGTCATTTAAATATTCACATTCTCCCAGTTCCGACAATACATCATAAGTCAGCGAGTAGTTCTTCTCCCAACTGTTATTTCCGAGTAAATATTTTGCCACTTTTAAGAAATGGACGCCGAAATTATAGGAGGTCGAATCTTTGGCTTTTCTCCCTGCAATCAAACATAGCTGAGCGATTCTCTCTTTTTCGTTCTTATTTTCAATCAGCTGGTAACTTATTGCAAAATGATTTAATAATTCAAATATCCCCTCCTGGATAAAGGATTCGGCTCTGTTCTGTAAGAGTAATCTTCCGATCCGAAGATGTAATGCGGCAAGTGAGTTGGAAGCTATTGAATTGTAAGCCGACTGCTGCACTTTGTCGTGACTAAAGGTAAACCGGGCAGTTTCAACTGAAAACTGATGATCAGGATGACTATCCTTCCTGAATGAACTTAATGCCAATGCCCTGTATTTATTGTCGTTTGAGTTGATGTAGCCTCCAATAATGGCTGGCTTCAGGTCGGTGTAAACCTTTGTTTGTGATGTTTCAGTGATATCAGCCAGATCAGCGAGATTAAATGTGTTGCCAAGAACTGCAGCATATTTCAGAATCTCCTGGGTATGTTTTGGTAAGGTAATCAGTCCTTCTGTCATCAGATCGATAACGTTGTCGGTATAGCCTAATTCATCAATTTCTTGCTGTTTCCAGATCCATTTTTCAGACGAATCTTTTTTTACCAGCTTTTTATCATAGAGTGATTTTAGAAAGCTATGGATGAAGAAGGGATTGCCTTTGGTTTTTCCAAAAACATGACTTCCTAATTCATTGGCCTGAACCTGATCCATTCCGAATGAGTCTGCGGTTATCCGGCAGGTGGTCTCCTCGCTTAAGGGCATTATATGAATGACTTTTACCAGACAATTTGATTCATTAATCTGTTTTAAGGTAATTAGTAACGGGTGACCTTTTTCAACTTCATTATCGCGGTAGGCCCCAAGAATCAGAATGTTCTCCTGCCGTGGATTTTCCAATATCCGTTTGACCAGGTTCAGGGAAGACAAGTCAGCCCATTGAAGGTCGTCCAAAAAGATGACCAGCGGGTTTTCAATAGTGCTGAAAGCATAGATAAAATCGAGAAGCACCATGTGAAACCGGGCTTCCTGCTCAGCCGGCTGTAATTTAGGAACTAAGGGTTGTTTTTCAATTATCCTTGAAAGCTGAGGGATTACTTCGGTGATTAACCCGGCATTATCACCTAAAGCTACCGTAATGCGCTCCCTCCAATGGTTAATTTTATCCGCAGATTCGGCCAGCAGATTTTTAATAAATTCCTGAATAGCTTCAATAAAGGCATAGTAAGGGATATCTTTTTTAAACTGATCGAACTTTCCACTGATAAAAGTCCCCTTATCCTGAATAATCGGGAATTTAATATGTCTGATCAGCTCCGATTTCCCAACACCGGAATAGCCTGCCACCAAAATAAGCATCGACTTTAGTTGTTGCAGATTTTTGTAGTAGCCTATCAATTCATTTAATTCATCTTCCCGGCCATATAATTTCTGGCTTTGTTTGTAGTGCCCGATTTGATCTTTTGAGCCGGCCTTGAAGTTATGTAATTGCTCTTTTGAAATGTAGTGCCTCCTGATGGTCATAAGATCAGATTTTAATCCGGCGGCGCTATGATACCTTTCATCCGGATTTTTTTCCATCAGCTTGGCAACCACCATGTCCAATCCTTTGGGTAAATCGGGTATTATGGAGGTCAAAGGAATCGGATTTCTGGACAGATGAAAATGGATGACTTCAAGTGGATCAATAGAATCGAACGGTGGTTTACCCGCCAGGAGTTCGTAGAGCAACACTCCAAAAGAATAAAAATCACAGCTGTGAGTTACCGAATAGGCAGTCCTGCCGGTTTGTTCAGGTGAAATATAGGTCAGTGTGCCTTCAATCTGATCGACATTTAAAATTTCATTGGTTTCGATGTAAAGATTGGATGAAATGCCAAAATCGAGTAATTTTAAGATGCCATCCTTTGTAATCATGAGATTGCCGGAGTTTATGTCTTTGTGGATTACCCCATTTTGATGGATATAGTGTAGTATGTCAGCAAGTTGAATTGCGATGTTCAGCGCCTCGGTCCGACTGATCTGCTTTTCGAAAATCAGTTTTCTTAAGTTTGTTCCATCGATGTACTCCTGAACCATGGCAACCGTCTTGCCATCAAATAAAATCTCAAAAACTTTCGGAATTCCTGCATGATCCATATCTTTAAGGATATCGTATTCATGACCTAATTTTGAAATTTTTAAAAAATTTTCATTTAACAAAACAGATTGTTTCAAAACCACTTTCTTTTTGTCGGAGATGCGGTGGGCCATGATAATCTCATTTCGCTCATTCTTAAAGAGCGATCTGACTACTGTGTAGCCAGAGTGGATAATTTGTCCTTCAGATGAACTCATTTTCAACCTTTTTTTAAAGATAATAATCCATAATACCACAACTTATTTTCCAAAGCCTCGAATTGTTTGATGGAACTGTAGTGATTCCCGTGATTTACCTTATTCCGAAGCCCGATAACTTTCAGAAATCTGCCAAATTTCCATAATTTGCTTGCCATAGAGTGTAAGTGTCGGAGTGAAGGCCTGGTGAATTTGGTGATATCTTCAATTTCAAATTGAATAAAACCACATTGTTCAGCATTACTCTTGTGTTCCGAAAAGGTGTCCAGATCATTTATTGACCAGCCATCCAGCCATTCGTGCAAAAGCTTTTCTCCTTCCGGAGGCAGTATTCGTTCCGTTCTGAAATAATCGGCACAAATCAATCGGCCCCCTGGCTTAAGCAATCTGAATGCCTCTTTGTAGAAATTTAATTTCTCCTTTGCATGACACATACTTTCACAGGCCCAGATCAACGAAAATGATTCGTCTTTAAAGCTGGTATTTGCATAATCCTGCTCAAAAAATTTCACCCGATGGTTCAATTGACTTTTGAGGGCCGTTTTTTGCCCCTTCTTGACCTGGTGTGGCACCAACGTAATGCCTGTCACCTGAACATCATATTTTTCAGCCAGCCACAGAGAACTTCCTCCCTGGCCACATCCGGCGTCAAGAATGATGTCGCCGTCTTTGACTCCCCCTTTTAAAGCCATTACCTTATTCAGATTTAAAAGTGCCGATGAGTGAGACCTTACTTCATGGTCGTAATAGCCAAAGTGTACGGCTCTGTTCTTTTTACCAAACCAGAGTACCCGATAATCAAGGCGGGTATTGTCGTAATAACTTACAATCGATTTCCGATATTCCAGATCCATGATTTCCCCCTTTTTCCTGTGCGTGCCCAGTTTGCCCTTAGTGTTTTAGGTATTCTAAAACCCGATTGTTTACCTTCTCTGAAATGAACGGAGAGAATGCCAATTATAATTCCGCTTAACGCCGACATCGATTCCATGATCACCTCTTCTCCTATTTCTTCTATTGTTTTATCTTCCCCTTTGGGGTATAGAACCTTATCAAGATTATCATGGTGAATTTCCAGGATAGTTTTTTGTTTTAAAAGAAGGGACAGGATTTTCAATACCAGAGCCATCAGTTGTTCGACAATTCCCTGATTTGGAGCTTTCTTAATAAAATCACCCTTTTTATCCTGTATGGTTTGATGATATATCTTCAAATTGACAACTAAGTGGGTATTTAATAGTTTATCATTAGCGATTTTTTCATCGTCCGTATTAGGTTTGAAAAAAACTTCAGGAAAATCTTTTTCATAGGATGGGCCAAGCATACGTTCGAAACAATCGGGGAATTGATCATCTGCAAGCATCCGTTTCATTACCAGCAGGATTAACTTTAATGGCAGGTGAAAATGGTGCAGGGTTTCGACTAGGGCCTTTGTTAAAGGTATCCCGGAAACTGTTTTGTCACTAAACAGATGGTTATAAACAGCATGTTGTAATGACCATGCTTCGGCTACATCTTTGCTGAGCAGATCGTCCTGAACACCCATAATGCTGCCTATGGTTTTCCAGGTGTGAAACCATGCTTTCTGTTCCTGAGGGGTCAGCGGGTCACCCAGCAATTCCATTCCCTTAAAGAATTCAAGCGAAAACACCTGGTTTGTAGCTACCAGGTCCTCCTGGCTGATGGGTTTTCCCCAAGCCTCATTCCACTCCTCGCCATAGGTATTGTCAAGAATCACTTTTCGCATTGCTGCGTGCATTATTCTGACCTTTAATGCAGTAAGAATTCCCCTTTTATCGGGCTCCCACCAATTTTCGTCCATAACATCGAACACAAACTGAGCAGTTTCAAAGACCCTTCGTTCTGGTTGAGTAATAAGCAGCTTTGTCATTCGAAGTACATTAGCCGGCTTTTCGGCCATGTATGTATAAGGTAAGGCTCTGAATAGCAAAATAAGAATGAATTTAGTACCTTTCTCTTTCCAAACTTCATGAGCCTCTTTAAAAAGTTCTATGTCCTCCGGAGAGAAGCGAATGCTCAATTCTTCCTGTACAAAATCGTGCATGGGTTTTGGTAATTCATTGGAAACCAAACTGTCGTTCGCTGCCATCTCCACCAGCAAGGTACGCAGATGCTCCATCGATTTTGATTCAAAGATCGCCTCGATAGCACTATCTGCGGGCTTGTCCATCACCAGGCGCAGCGCTTCCAGGTCGATTCCGTTCCAGTCAAAGCGGGGGGTGTGTTTTTTCATTTTAAAGAGGTGTTAATTTAAGTTAAACCATTTACAGTCAGATTAATAATTCAGCTTTTAGCCAGATCATAAATCATTTCTAACCAATCAATAGATCATGGTATCCGACACAGGATTCCCAACGTGTTGGATTTAAGTCGTAGTGTAAGGATACAGAGATTCAACAAACTATTTGCTGCAAAGTTCATCGGAGGGATGTGCTAATGTGATTATATTCAATTGTATAACCCGCGTGGCTTTTGGATTGATGTAAAATAAAAATTGATTTTTGGGAAGTAAAATTTACGTCAATCTTTATATATTTACTGTTGATAAAGAATTATGACTTAAGCGAAAATTAATTAAATACCAAATGGGGCTTTCAAAAAAATATTTTACAAGTTCATTGACCTATAATGCTCACCCCTCCTCAAGCCGGGTGATCGGAATAGTGTTTTCAGTTCGCTCAGATCGGACTGCTACCTTGCCAATATGGGCTTAAAAAGGCCATTCAATCACAAAGTACATTCCATTATCGAGGAGTTTTATGAGGATGATTTAATATGGGATCCTATACTAATGATTAGTATCGAAAAAAGTGTGGCATTTCAAAATGCCTCCATCCAGGATTTTATAGAAATATGTTGTTTGTGACCAAAGGTCCAACTTGGTGATTATACAATAAATTAAAAATTCAGCCAATTAATCTCTATTAGATTAGGATTAAGGGTGTAGCATTGTACTACACCCTTTTTCGTTGGCATCAACTTAAGAAATTAGAACTCCGGAAGATAATGGTAAATATTGGGGTATAATTGTCACTAAGAGTGAAAATATGCAGTAGGCAAAATTGATGAAATTGTCGATTTTGAAGATCACCAATTGCCCATTTGTATATTATACTGGGTAGCAATGAGGCTAATAATTTGCAAGATATTTAGTATGTATAAATGTGCCAATACTTGAATATTAAGATGGTCGCCTATGTGCCAATGGGTCATAACAAGAAATCCCTGGATAACTCAATACCCAGAGATTCATCAATAAATAGATTGTCAGCATGTTAATAGATGGGTTCGCTCTTTAACTGGTTGAATTTGGCCTTCTTGGTGATGGCCAACTATGGGACAATGAAAATCCAATAAGTAAATAACATGTTGATATTCAAAACATAAAGATGTCTTTGCATTCTGGATTGAAAAAATAGTAATTATTGAGAATTGGGTATCTCATTGTTTATTTTCACCTAGGAGTAAATAACATAAAACAATGATTTAGCGATTGAACTTAATTTTATTACCTAAGATGATCTTTGAAAATTGGACACCTTTGTCCCATTGAGTATCTTGTCCCGTTTTATATTGATTCTCCCTTGCCAAAGTTGATTCATCTCCATTTTAGTTGAGGATGATTGAAATGTTCATATAGACTAAATATTTCATATTCTATTAAGTCATTAATTATTAATCTTAAAATTTAAACGATGGGAACATACGCCTTCACAGATAAATTATTCGATAATGTTTATTCAAGATTAGGTAATTCTGAGTACGAAGATTTAATAATAGGTGTTAGGAAATATTTTGATGTTAGTGGAATGACTGTTGATGAAGTTCTGAACAGGTTGAATGAAATCGATGATGCCAATGAAGATAGGGAAGGAACCATTAACCGATTTATCAAATATACAGGTGGAAGGGTGCGTTTACCAGAGCAAACAGAAAACGATATGTCTGAGATCATGTATGTGCGATTCTTGATTTACCAGGTTAGATTACTGAAATCTTGGCTGGGAGAGGCTCCACTGGACCAACAGCCACTATAAGAAGATCCAATAAAGTAATTGTCTAGTTCTATAATGATTGGAAAATAAGGTGAGTTAAATTGTACCGATTATGTGAAACAGTACCCCACCGGTGTATAAGGATATTTCATAATAAGGTAAAGGTTATAAACGATTAAATTCAAGCAATCCTCATTGTATTTTAATTAATCATTAGGGTTTTCCACCTTCTCACAGGATAAATCTACCTTGCCAAATTACCCCCGGGTCTATACATGTAAATTTTATGTTTGATATTGGTTTTCGTCACTCTTAATTTCTTACATTTGACATTATCACATTAAAGGGTTAAAACTGGGCTTTACATTGGGGGATATTATACCTTCTTACGATTTTAATTCCTTCTAACGGTTGATTATTAAGTACCTAAAGTGCCCCTAAATACTATGAATCTACAACTTGGTCAGATCATCGAAATGCGCAATCGGCTGTGGCGCATCGATGAATTTAATGACATTGAATTATATGCCACCCCAATCAACGGAGACTTTGACGACAAACGTGTTTTCTTGCGTGATGTCGAGCAGATTAAAGCTGCGGAACTTGACAAAATCTCCAAAGACCAAATTGGTGATTTCCATGCACAACGGATGCTATTGCACGCCTATCGTTTTGATCTGATGCATGGTTCAGCACCTTTTTTAAGTTTACAACGGTCTGCCGTTATCCCGTATAATTATCAGTTGGTTCCACTCGTATTAGCTTTGGAGAAACCTGAGGCCCGGATGCTTATTGCCGATGATGTTGGTTTGGGAAAGACCATTGAAGCTGGTCTGATCATCTCGGAATTGGTGCAACGCGGGAAAATTAAGCGTATTCTGATTTTGACTCCGGCCAATCTGAAAGATCAGTGGAAGGAGAGTCTGGACTACTTTTTTCATCTCGATGCCAAAATATTATCTTCTTTGACGCGCAAGGAGTATGAGAAGCAGCTTCCGGCTGGCGCCAATCCATGGCAGTATTTCCAGGTGGTAATTGCCTCGATCGATTATGCCAAAGCTCCGGAGGTAAAACAACTGATCATGGAACAGCACTGGGACTTAATGCTTATCGATGAAGTCCATCTTTGTGCTAGGCCTCATGCCACGATGCGGGTTTCGAAACAGATGAAAAGGTATGAACTGATCCGGGACCTTGGTAATAAAATTAAGAACCTGCTTTTCCTCACTGCGACACCACACAATGGTTATACCGATTCTTTTGCAAGTATTCTTGAAATTCTGAATAAAGATATAGTCAGGATCTCTTCAGACACTATTTTTCTTAATAAAGCTGCGGCAAAGTTTAATGTCTGCCAGCGCAACCGGAAGAAACTCGAAGATTGGTACAAAACTCAGGGTAAAACAAGCCCTTTCCCCAAAAGAGTGGCCAGGGAGGTTTTTGTGGATGCAAATGACAGCAAAAAATTAAAGCAGTGTTTTGATCTGGTTTTGGACTATGGAGATCAGCTTTTAGCCAATACGTTGACTTTGGGAAAACAGCACAATATTGCAAAATGGGTTGCATTCCACCTTCAGAAACGCGCCATCAGTTCCCCTTATGCGCTGGTTCGCTCCATTGAGAACCGCCTGGCTTCAGTGAATGATCAGTCAGCAAATGATGAGCCGGAAGAAGATGTACTCAGTGGATCAATTCAGGATCTGTTTTTTGAGGAGCGTATGACCGATGAAATGGCTTCTGTTAAGCTGGATAAAGAGTTGCTGTTTGAGGCTGACACCCTTTTACTCGAAGAGATGCTAAGGGTTTCTAAATCAATCCGACCGGCTGATGATGTCAAATTGCAGGAACTCAAAAATAAGGTGCTTCCTGAACTCTTTACGCATGATACGAAGCTTATACTTTTTACCAAATATAAAGATACACTCGACTACCTCCAGCAAAACCTCGACAATCAGGGATTTGAGATATTTACCATGCACGGCGACCTGAGTCTAAACAAACGGCAGGAGATATTTGTGAGTTTTGAGCGGTCGAAGAAGGCCGTTTTGATTGCGACTGATGTGATTTCCGAAGGGCTCAACCTTCAGCGACTCTCCTCTTGTATTATTCATTACGAGTTGCCCTGGAATCCCAACAGACTGGAACAGCGTAACGGACGTGTCGACCGTATTGGTCAGTTGAAGGAAAAAGTACAGATCCGGACTTTTGTGCTGGATAACACCCTGGATAAAGATATTCTTGACCTGCTGATTACCAAGGCAAATAAAATCAGGGAAGACAGGGGCTACAGCGCTGCCTATTTTGGTGATGAGGATTATATCAATATTGTATTGGCAGAGGTTACCGAACGCAATAAGAAAAGGAGGAGTAAACATATCCAGGAAGGGCCAACACTCTTTGATCCTGTTGGTAAAGATCAGGTAAAAGCGGCAGTGAAGCGGTCCATTTATAATGATGAAGATGTCAGGCGGCTTAAGAAAATTGAAGATGAGAGCTTTTACGATAGTCTCAATATTGATCTCCCCGAAATCGATAAGCGGATCTCCGAAACACAGGCAATCGTTGGTTCGCAGGCTGATGTGGAGATCTTTGTAAAATCATCGGCTACATTTTTCGGAAGTGTTATTCTCGAACGTAAGGATGGGTTTCATGATATCGTTATTCATGATCCCCGGCTTGAGCTCCCTAAGTATGGTGGTCGTATTGAGAAGATCACCTTTGATCCGGAGATTGGACTAACCCATCCCGATGCCATCGTTCTCGAAATTGGCCACCCTTTTGTGCGCAGATTGATTGAAGTGGTGAAAAACGAATTCTTCGGGAAGAGCGGGATCTATGGCCGTAATGCCTGGTATTTCTCAGAAAAAGCTGAAGCGGTGACGTTTGTTTACAATGTAATGGTGAGGTTTACCGTTGGATTGCGCGAAAAGCGGGTGATCGAAGAGTTGCTAACTTTCGGGTTTAATGGCTTTGACCAGGTGGAGCTGGACGAAAAATCACTTCCTCTATTGACTCCTGCGGTAACAACCGACGCCATTGACGATCTGATTTTTAAAGAATATATCCAGGAAGCGCTTGAATTCCCCAACTTTCAAAATATCCTCCAAAAGAAGATCGAAGAGCGCAGGTATAAACTGATTGAGGAGCGTCAGGAGCTTTACCGGAAGATCATAAAAGAGTCTGATGAATCGCAGAAATCAACCTGGATCGATGATATTATTTATATCGAAAAGGCGGGCGCAGACCTACTCACAGTTTCCATTGTCTTACCGCTAAATATCTAAAAATATGGCACTCAGCTTTATCAATACCAGCGGAAGTATCATATCCGAAGATTTTTGTACACAGTTGCTTAATGAGACAAAAGCCGAATATGTTAAGAGCAAGTCGTTTGGCGATGATGTGAAACGGGTGGACGAAGATATCGCAACGACCTTTGAGCTATTACGTGAACGGTGGGAAGAGATCCGTTTAAAAGTGTTGGAGGACCAGTTTGATAATACCCAACTGCGCGAACGCTGGATAAAGCCATTCCTTTCTTATCTTGGTTTTGATCCTGTTTTCAATCCCCACAATCTTAAGAATAATGCCGGTGTAGAATACCAGATTACCTATCGTGGCGGGGAGAGTTTGCAAGCGCCATTGGTTCATATTGTTCACAGCACAATCGATCTTGATGCCCGGGATAAGAAAAGCCGGACCCATCCGAATAAAAGTCCGCACGACCTGTTGCAGCAATTCCTCAATACCTCAAATCACAAATGGGCAATTGTGATCAATGGTAAGAGGGTGCGTATTCTCCGTGATTTCTTCCACTCGATAACCAAAGGATTTCTTGAATTCGATCTCGAAAGTATCTTTGAGTCGGCCAGTTCCGAGCAATTCCGTATCCTTTACCGGCTGATCCACCGGAGCCGGTTTGACGGTCAATTTGAAAGACAACCTGAAGAAACTGAAGAACCGGCATGTCTCCTTGAAAAGTTTCATACCCTTTCGCGTGATACGGGTGTCAAAGTGGGTGAAAACCTGCGAAAACAGGTGCGGCTTGCTATTGAAACCTTTGGGAATGGTTTTGCCGAGAATTTGAATCCTGATGATTTTGATGAAGCCGGTGTGAAAAAATTTTATAGCGAAACGCTTAATGTAATTTACCGTTTACTCTTTTTGTTGTTTGCCGAACAAAAGGGGTGGCTTCCCGTGAAGAACTCAATTTATGCCCGAACTTACAGTATCAATGCCCTGCGTGAGCGGGCCGAACGTGGCGATTACCATCATGATAATCACCAGGATTTATGGGAGGGGCTAAAGGTCACCTTCCGTTTGGTGACCAAAGGGTATTCTTTCCCGAATGGTGAAAAGATCAATGCTTTTGGCGGTCAGTTGTTTTCTGACGACCGGATTTATTACATCAAATCACCGCTTCGGAACAGCCATTTGCTGAAGGCAATCGATGCACTTTGTTTCTTTGCTGATAAAGGGCTGAAAAACAAGATTAATTATGCGACCCTCGCGATTGATGAGCTGGGTTCTGTTTATGAAAGCCTTCTCGATTATGAGCCGCGGTTATTGAAGGAAAATACAGAGATTGGAGATGCCGTTTATAAACGGGGTGAATTTATTTTGGATGGGCGCTCTACCGATCGTAAAAAAACAGGGTCCTATTATACTGACAGCCGTTTGGTCGCGCAATTGATCGACTCGACACTCGTTCCCGTTATCGAAAATGCCATGAAAGAGAAAGCTACCGATGAGACCAAACGGGCGGCTATCCTTAGTTTGAAAGTAGCAGATATTGCCTGTGGTTCTGGAGCTTTTCTGATTGCTGCCCTAGAAAAAATGGGTGAATACATTGCCCTGATAGGTAAAGAGGAGGGTGAGAAGCCAACAGAAGATGAATTAAGGCAAGCCAAGCGGGAAGTGTTACAAAATTGCATTTACGGTGTGGACCTGAATCCGATGGCGCTGGAACTGGCTAAATTCTCCCTATGGATTACCGCTTCGATGCCCAATTTCCCCCTTAGTTTTCTGGACCATAAACTAAAATGTGGGAATTCGCTTGTTGGTGCTACCCCTGAACTGATCGAGAAAGGTGTTCCTGAAGAGGCGTTTAACCCGGTTACTTTGGATGATAAAGTGATTTGTTCGAGTTTAAAAACCATCGTTCGAAAGGAGATCCAACAGATAGCGCGCGAGGTGCATGAACCTAACCGACTTCAGGATAGCTACCGCGATCAAAAAGTCAAGGTGCAATATGAGGAGAAACGGAAGAAGATTTATGAAAACCAGCAGGAAAACATATACGAGGTTTCAGATTTAGAAGTTGAATATGAGAAACTGGTCAAAGCCGAACATGAGTTTAAGGAGTGGTTGCTGGCTGATTTCTGGACCGCAGCATTTTTTATCCGCAAGGACAAACACGATTTAACGAAATACCCTACCAATAAGACTTTAAAGGCAATTAAGGAGGATGAGCACGTTGATAAAGAGTTGTTGCAGGAGGTTAAAACCTTGGCCAGGCAAAACAACTTCTTTCACTGGCACCTCGAATTCCCGGAGGTCTTTAAAAAAGCAAGCACTGAGCCAGGTCGAAGTGGGGGATTTGATTGTATTTTAGGTAATCCACCCTGGGAAAAAATCAACTTTAAAGATGAAGAGTTTTTTATTACCCGCTCACCTGAAATTGCAAACGCAAAAAATAAAGATTTGCGGAAAAAACTGATGGAGGAATTGCCGGTCACCAATCCATCTTTGTACCAGGAATATTTAACCACAAAGCGGCAAAATGATTCTTTAAGTATCTATTTTAGAAACTCAGGGGCGCATCCCTATACCGGAGTAAGCAGGGTAAATTTATATTCCATCTTTGCCGAACAATACCAGGGATTAATTAATATTCAGGGTGCTACAGGAAATGTGTTGCCTTCTGGTATCGTACTTGATAATAATAACAAAGACTTATATTTTCATTTAATAGAAAATGAAAAGATTGATTTTGTAATTGATTTTGAGAACAGGAAAAAACTCTTTCCTGATGTCGATAGCAGGCAAAGATTCTGCCTATTTGTTACTGTTGGCAGAGGTGGCAGAAACTTATACAAGTTTTATCAGCTTGAGCCTAATCAACTATCAGATTTTGTCGAAATTACCTTAAAGGATATCCGGACGATTAATCCGAACAGTAAGACCTGTCCATCGTTCCGAACCATGAAGGATTATGAACTGGCACAAAAAGTTTATGGTAAATGGAGGGTATTGCAAAACGAAGAAGAACCGGAGTTGAATTATTTGGATGTCCGAATCAGAACTCCTTTTAATATGGCGAATGATTCTGGCTTGTTTAAACCATATAGTCCGGATTTAATCCCCTTTTATGAAGCCAAGTATATTTACCACTACACTCATCGCTATGCTACATGGGATGGAGCAACAACTCAATACACACCGAATATTCACTTGATAGTTCCTGAATTTGTTGTCAAAACTCAATACTTTATTAATCCTACCGATTTATACTCAAGATTTCCTGCACAAAGGTGGTGTCTTGTTTTCAGAGATATTACAAATGCGACTAATGAAAGGACAATGCTCGCTTCCATAATACCTAATTATTCCTGTGGGCATACACTTAGCATAGTGGAAACTGGAGAATTATCCAAAGCGTTATTTCTCTTAGCTAATTTTAATTCTTTTGCGTTTGATTTTTTTGCACGCCAGACGGTGGGGGGAACACATTTCAATCATTGGATATTAAAGCAAATGCCTGTTATTGACTATAAAAGAATTAGTTCAGCTCTATTAAATAGAATTCAGGATACTGCATTTAAGCTTACTTATACCGCAATTGATTTGAAGCCAATGGCTGAGGAATATGGTTATTTTGAAGAGCCCTTTATCTGGGATGAAGAGGAGCGTTTTCAGCTTAAATGTGAACTGGATGCCATTTACGGACATTTGTACGGTCTTGACCACGAAGAATTTGATTATATACTGGAGACTTTTCCTATCGTCAAGCGGCGTGATATTGAAAAATATGGCAGCTACCGTACCAAGGAGACTATTTTGAAGCTGTATGATGAGATGGAATGGGTTGTGGGAAAAGTTGAAAAAATTAATATTCAATGAACTATACACTCCAAAATATCAGCCTAAATGGCATCGGACAGAAGGTTTGCAATAGCCTTGCGATAAAATATTTTAAAAATATGTCTCATTTTTGGTACATACAATCTTTTTCTGTCATATATTTGCAGCAACATGCTTACCCCGCTTCCCGTCAGATCAGCGCGCTCAGGGTAAGCGTTTTATTTTTATACCCATGAGTAAAGCAGCCTACACAAAAGCTGCGCTCACCTACCTTCAGCAGCTTCAGCAATTAAAAGAGCGTGGATTAAACATCGGCGATGAAGAATATTTCCTTCACCTGCTCGAAGTGAAGAGTTATTTTCGGTTGAGTGGTTATTGGTATCCGCTGCTTGAAGACAAGGAAAAGCACTTGTTTAAAAAAGGGGCCACTTTTGAAATCGCTTACAAAATATATTGCTTCGACCGCGATCTTCGCCACCTGGTAGTAAATGAACTGGAGAAAATTGAAGTGGCTATTCGCGCAAAGATGATCTATATCCTCTCGCATCAGCACGGTCCTTTCTGGTTTCAGAATTTGGAATTATTTCGTAACCCGGTCTCCCATGAACGATTATTGTCGAAACTGGAAACCGAATACAACCGGAGCGACGAAGAATTTATACTGGCATTCAGAGAAAAATATAATGATCCATTACCGCCAAGCTGGATGCTTTTGGAAGTTACTTCATTTGGTACACTTTCGGTTTTATACGGGAATTTAAAGTCGGGTCTCGAACGAAGAGAAATAGCCCGGGCCTTTGGATTGGCTGATACCGTATTTTCTTCCTGGATTCATAGCATAGTATATTTAAGAAATGTGTGCGCTCACCATTCCCGGCTATGGAACAGGGCCATGAGTATTCAACCCATAATGCCCCGATCTACCAACGATCAATGGTTGTTGACTAAAAATCTCCCTAATAATAACACCTATTTTATTCTGTCTATGTTGGTTTACTTCATGAACCGAATTAAACAAGACAATGATGTTGTAATCAGATTCAAAGAATTACTGGCAAAATACCCGAACATCGATCCCAAAGCCATGGGTTTTCCCCAAAACTGGCATGAGGAACCGTTGTGGAAATAAACCTAAATCACCTAAATTATGAACCCTTTTAAAGTATTTCAGGAAGTCAAACAGCAGTACAAAGCCTACATTCAAACTTTTCAGATATTTAAAAATAAGCAGATCAGGTCATTTGTCAATCAACAGGTTGAAGATGGCAATATGCTTTGGCAGGAACCGATTGTGCAGATTTCGAAGCGGTTTAAAACAGGAGAAACCCTAAGACATTTTGTGAATGAGGGAATCCTCCATCCGGCAATTGAAAACGTTTTTCAACTCACCAACGAGCACACCGGCGACCATTTTATGATTCATCCACACCTGCACCAGGATCAGGCCATAACCATTGTAAGTGGAAGAAACGAAAATCTTGTTGTGACTACGGGTACCGGTTCCGGGAAATCGCTCTGTTTCGAGATTCCCATTGTTAACCATTGTCTTAAAGCTAAAGATGATGGTAAACAAGGGATCAAGGCCATCATTATCTACCCGATGAATGCATTGGCTAATTCGCAATATCAGGAGCTGTCAAAAAAACTGGCCGGGAGTGGTTTGACCATCGGATTGTATACCGGGGATACGGCTTTGGCGCCCGAAGAAGCGTTGGAAAAGTATAAAGAGATCTTTGGCCCTGATGCA
The DNA here is from genome assembly GCA_903904515.1 of uncultured Bacteroidia bacterium. Lineage (GTDB taxonomy): Bacteria > Bacteroidota > Bacteroidia > Bacteroidales > Prolixibacteraceae > JAAFHB01. The sequence goes on along the minus strand of CAIVCR010000068.1, from coordinate 46,090 downwards.
GTACCAAACGATAGTGAAGTTATATCGCGATCGCAGATGAAGAAGACCCCGCCTGATATTCTTCTAACCAACTACGTTCAGCTTGAATTGCTGTTGACGCGATTGGAAGACAAGCCACTTTTTCTGGATGAGTTCAAGGAGAATCTCCGGTTTTTGGTTTTAGATGAATTGCACACCTATTCAGGTAAACAGGGCGCAGATGTTGCCTTTCTGGTTAGGCGTTTAAAACAACGTACTAATACAATCGGAAAATTGATCTGTATTGGTACTTCAGCAACCATGGTTTCCGATAAATCGAGTGAAGACTCGGGACAGGCAGTTGCCGATTTTGCCGCAAAAATGTTTGGTGAGCCATTTAAGGGTGAAAATGTGGTGGTTGAAACTGAGGATTTATCGCTTGAATTTGAGGGCGAGCTTATTTCTGAGACCTATTCACTTAATCCCGAAGATATTGAACTTCTCGATCATGAAGATATATTAACAAGCCGTAGTCTTTTTAAGGCCTTGATGGGTTATGAATTTGCCGGAACCACTAACCTTGAATTGGGTGAAGCGCTAAAATCCTCCAGGCTCTTAAGCTTTCTTGAAAAAGAACTGAAAGAGGTAAAGGACTTTGGGACTCTAACCGATAACTATCGCAATCAAATACGGCATGATCTGACACCAGACCAATGCCGCTCAGAATTAGTAGCCGGACTTTTACTTGGTATTGCAGGCACATTACAAACAGATACAGGTAAAGAGGTTTCGCGGTTTATTCCCAAGGTACATGCTTTTTATAACCAGGGAGGAGAATTAAGGGGGTGTCTGGAGCCAGATTGTAAGTATTTAAGTCATACCGGTGAAACGACCTGTCCAAAATGTGAGTTGGAGGAGCGGGGTGAACGAACGCTATATCCCTTGCATTTTTGCCGTGTTTGCGGCCAGGAATACTATGGCCTTTCTTGGGATAAGAACAGCGGTAAAACGGCGCCCTGGACCTTTATGGATTATGAAGCAGAAGGGAATACGGGATATTATTCTCCGACGCTTGTATGTAACGAGGAGGACCTCCCTGCGAATTGGTTTACTCCGGTAAAAAAAGAACATCGTAAAACCCATCTGGCCAAATTCCCGATAAACGGAGAGCTCGATACGGAAAGCAATATTCTTACCAAATACTGGCCCAACGAGGAAGATAAATCGGGCGTTTTTATCCCGTCACCTTTACCAATTTGCCTCTCCTGTTTAACTGAGCATACCGGTAATACTTCGGAATACGCAAAACTATTTTTACTCAATTCCATCGGACGTGCTACCGGCACGGATGTGATCACCACAGCTTCGATCAATGCCTCACCGACCAACGAAAAGAAACTGATTGGATTTTCGGACAATCGCCAGGATACCGCTTTTCAGGCAGGTCACCTGAACCACTGGTATTCGCAGATCTATTTCCGACGGATTCTGAATAAGGTTTTGCAGGATTTTAAAGAATCTGTAATTGTGAAGGATTTACCTGCCAAACTCTTCCCATTGATGATTGATGTCAATAAATTTAAACCGGTAATCAGGCGACAACTCAGAGAAAAGTTTGAAACTTATCTTGAAACGTTTCTTTTTGTAGAGATACGAGGGACCAAAAAATTCACCTCGATCAACCTGGAAGATGTAGGATTGTTGGAGATTGGGTATGATTCATTATTTGAATCGATCAGCGAAATGGATCAGAACTACACCCGATTAATGTCATTAAGTGAAAATAAACGATATGATCTGATCAAAGGTTTTTTCGAGATTTTCAGGAGGGAGGTTGCCGTTGGTCATCCAAATCTCATGGATAAAGCCAATCTTAGAACTACTTACGACTTTATTGAAAACTATATCCCCGATCACCGCATCTTTGAGGCTGTCGAAGAGACCCGCGCAAGTATTTATTCCAATGCTTCGAAAGATCATTTTCGGGGTTCAAATCTCACCCATCATTCCCTAAACAATTCCTTTACCATTCGGACATGGATCCGGAAATGTATCCCTGAGATAGATACGGAAATGATCGACTCGTGTCTGAACGAAATATTGAGTTTTGGTATAGAAAATACCTATTTGCAATCACATAAATACCATGGTCAGGAATTTTTCACGCTTAATCCTGATATTATTATGGTCAGGTCGTTGCCGGATGGGTTTTCGAGGGAATGTCCGAAATGTCACAGCCAATATAACTGGAAAGTTGTTGATGCCTGTCTGAAAAATAGTTGTAAGAATGGATTGGAACCTGCTGTCATTCATCACGACTTTTACTATGATCAATATACTCAGTCCATCGAAGGGTCCCATATTATCGTGGCAGACGATCACTCTGCACAGGTTTCTGGTCAGGAGCGGAAAATAAAGGAGAATAAATTCAAAAAGACCCCTCCGGAAATTCAAATTCTATTTGCGACACCGACTATGGAGCTAGGGATAGATATAGGGACTCTCTCCTCTGTTTATATGCGTAATGTTCCTCCAAACCCAAGTAATTATGCGCAGCGTGCAGGACGTGCAGGAAGAAGCGGGCAAGGTTCGATCATTCAGACATTCTGCGGATCCGGTCCCGGAAGAGGGACGCATGATCAGTATTTTTACAATCATCCCACTGAGATTGTTGCCGGGAAAATAGCTGTGCCCCGTTTTAACCTTGACAATGAATCACTTTTCCTTTCACATATCAATGCCCTGATTCTTCAAACCATTGATGTTAAATTGCCTGCTGCTTCAAAGGATATTATCGATTTTGCAGATCCTGCTCTTGAGATGTACGATTCAAAAGTTGATGAATTCTCAAAAGCCATTTTAACTAACCGATTGAATATCCTTTCCAATATTGACCTGGCTTTCAGGGATGAAATTGCCGAGGCATCTACCATAAATAACCAGGCGATCGGGAAACAGGTTGACGATTTTATTTTCAACCTGAACGAAGCCTTTACCATTTTGCGGGAGGATTACAAAGAATCGAAGGATGAGATCAAACGTCTGACCAAAAAAATACAGGAAGAGGGAGGAGCTTATAATTTCTTTCTCACCAGCAGGCGCGAGGCACTTGAAAAAAGGAATGAGAGCCTGCGCGAAGGGGGTGAGGATTTCTATATGTACCGTTATCTAAGTCAGGTGGGGTTTCTTCCGAACTACGCTTTCCCAACGAAGATCAAGTCGGTGAAATTCCAATATCAAAAGGAGGAGAAGGAACTCGTCCGTGATCAGATTATCGCGCTGCGGGAGTTTAGTCCTTATAATACGCTGTATTATAGCGGGCAAAAATTTGTAATTGAAAGGGTTAGCCGTGAATCTGACATCAATACGCGCTATAATCTTCGGGTATGCGATTATTGCAGCCATATTGAAGAGATCCCAGAAGGGAAACACCTTTCAGCCAATTGCAAATCGTGCGGAAATGTTTACATCAAACCTATAGATCCCGTTGCAATTCAATTTCCGCGAATGTTGGCTCAACGCAGGATGAGAATTACAGCCGAGGAGGAGGAGCGGTCAAAGGGAGGGTATAAGATCATCAGCAGTTACACTAAAAGCAAACACGCCAACTGTCAGCAACTGGTTACAGGGGGTAAAACCATTGCTAATCTTACTTTCGAACGGACAGCCCGTTTCAGACATATTAATTTAGGTGCCCAGCGAGATTATAAGGAGGGGAATATAGGCTTTAATCTTGACTTAATTAACCGGGTATGGGTTAGTAAAGATATCAATGAATTAGCAAAATACATTGAAGAGAAGAAGCTCAAACCTGTGGATATTGCACATCATCTTTGCCTTCTGACCGATTCGAAAAATGATGTAATTACATTCGAGGTTGCAGATTCAATTACTGAAAATACAGATGGTTATGGGTTGACCCTCGTTAATGTTTTATTGCAATCGATTTGCAATGTTTTAAATCTTGATGAGTCTGAGATCCGGGGATTTTATCAGCCAATCAAGGATCAGAATGGGCGAATTATCATCTTCGAGACCTCCGAAGGGGGAACAGGAACGCTCTCTTCAATCGTTAAAAATGAGGACCTCATCAGGAAGATTGCGGCAAAAGCACTGGATATTCTGCACTTTGATAAAGATGGAAATGACATTGAAGGCGCTTGTGCCAGGTCGTGCTATAATTGCATCTGCAACTTTTACAATCAGAGAAATCACAGTGATTTCGACAGAAATCTGGTGAAAGATCTTCTTATTCAGCTGGCCAGTTTTGAAGCCTTTAAAAAAGACCAGGATAATTCTATTCTTTATGATGACTACCTTAAAGACAGTAAAACTACGAGTCTTGAAAAAGAAGTTCTAACGAGGTTGCACAATCTGGGTGTGGCCATGCCGGCAGAAATACATAAGATCATCTATTATAAAGAAGAACTAGTAATCGAGGCAGACTTCTATTTTGAGCCCCGTCTTTGCGTTTTAATTGACGGTCCGGATCATGATAAAAAGCATATCCAGGATGATGATGCCCGCAAACGGAAACGGCTAAAGATGCTTAATTACCGATATTTGGTTATCCATCATGGTGATATTGATCAGGGGATAGGAGGTTTGCTTAGCGATTTAGGAATAGGGGAGGATCAATTTAAAACATGGAATTTTAACGGCTTCATATATTTGGACATTGAGAAAAAAAACTTAGCCGAAGGTTATTTTACTGCGTTGAAAAAATTGTTTGAATGCCATAGTTTTGAATTTGTAGACAATGGGGTATATATAAAAGGATCCTGGATTATTGACCAAATTAAATATGTTTTTAAATCTATTGGAAAACACTTTGAACCAGACGATGCAATCAGAAAAATAAAACATGCAGTTGAGCTTGCTAAGATTCAAAAGGTCCAATCAGAGATTAACAAAAATAATTTTGAGGCTGCCTCATCATTCCTTAATTCAACAAAAGAGTTTGAGAACATTTGCACATTCATGGGGTCATTGGCGATCGTTAAGCATGGTGCTGATTTGAAGATTATTGAGTTGTCAACTGATCAAATGATGTACCTGGAAGACAATCCACACTTAAAAATTAATCCTGGAGAATTTCTTAACGTTCTTAAAGGGCTAAATTAATATGAGATGAGTAGTTTGGAATGTGCCTTCCCAGAGGCAACCGCTCTTTTGCAAAATATGGTGATGCTGGCATTCTGACTACCAAAGATAAATTTGGAATAATTTTCTTTTTAGGATGAAAAGGAATATTAACATAAACTCCTTAATTCTAGTATCATGGAACATCAATACGATTTGTTTACTGGGAAAGTTGAAACCAAAACTGACCAGGGGAAAATAAAGGCTTTAGACGAATTATTTGAACTCAGTGCCAAATATCAGAAAAGTTCAGAGTTCTTTAAGCTGCTGGAATTCATCAATAAATTCCCAAATTTATCTCCTTACAATGCTTTTCTGGTAAATATGCAAGACAATGGAGCAACAGTTGTATTACCAGCCTACAGGTGGAATAAATATTACAGAATGGTAAAACCATTGTCCCGACCATTTATAATCTTAGTTCCTTTTGGCCCGGTCGAGTTTGTTTATGATATTAAAGATACTGAACCTATTAATGGTAAAGAGGATAATATTCCAGAACGATTGTTAAATCCATTCTTAACCAAGGGTGATATAACTCCAACATTTTATAATCGAACAGTTAAAAATGCCTCAAAAGATGGAATTGATTACTATGAGGAAAAAATGCAAACTGGTGGAGCTGGCTATGCAACTTCAATTCACAATGGAAGATTCATGGTAAAAGTAAATAGCACATATCGTATTACTGAAAAATATTCGACTTTAGTTCATGAATTAGCTCATATTTATTGCGGTCATCAGGGAAGCTTGAAAGAAAACTGGTGGGAATCACGACATGGGTTATTATCAAAAGATGCCAGGGAAATTGAAGCAGAGTCAGTTTCTTACCTGGTATGCATGAGAAACGGATTAGAAACAACATCACCTGAATATTTATCAAATTACATCATAGAAGATAAGCCATTACCTAAGATTAGCTTGGAAACTATTTTAACCGTTGCTAACTATATCGAGAAACTGGGAGTGACTGGTTTCCAACCAAAGAAAAAATGAACAAGAAAATTACATTCAAAGCGGAGGATCTCAAATATCCATCAGCAGAGGAAATAAAATATGCAGATTCCAAATGTCCTAAATTCGGCAACTTTGGATTTGAAGATAATTCCTTAATAATTTCTGTTCTGCAAGGAAAACCAGTAAAAGAAGCTTCAATTGAAGACAATTTGTATTGGTGGGATCTTATTCTCACCAATCGTTTTGGAAGTTTAAGGGGTGCATATTTTGATTCACTAACTCATTTCAATCGTGGATTCAAAGATTACTTTCAAGAATGCTCCGATAATGAAATAATAAACAGGCTTTTATTTGATAGTAATGCTGAAATTTTTTATTATTTCTTTTTTGTTACTGCTGATGTTATCGCACAAATATTGAAATTATATTTTAAAATAGATATACCTGAAAGCAAAGTATCATTTAACGAAAAACTGATTAAAGAGATATTGGACCCAAGTGTAAAAGAAGCCCTTCGAAAGTTTTATAATGATACAAAATTAGCTAGGGACTATAGAAATGGATTTACTCATCGTTTTCCGATGAATCATCCGGATTATCGATCTAAAATTGAAATTAGTGATAAAAGCACTGTATTGCATAGTGGTTCTGGTTCTTTTATTCCTCCCAGTAAACTTATTGTAAATATTGAAAACTGTTTAAACTCACTGTCAGTTCTAATGGAAGCAATAAAGAAATTCGTCAAATAGATTACACTTGGTTTGGCGTAATTATATAAACAGTAATTTTCAGGTGCAGAATGGGATAAAAATCATCCTTAGATTCCGATATCTCCCATGATTGGCTCCTTAATTTGGGTTGAGGACAAAACAAAAATGGTAGGTAAGAACTGAGATCCCTGCTTCCATGTCCTTTGTTCCTAATTTATAGAAATTGAAGTTGGTTGACTAGATGTTGACTAAAAACAAAAACGAACACTGTTATAGTGTTCGTTTTTAATTGAATACAAATCTAATCTGTGGAGAATATCGGAATCGAACCGATGACCTTTTGACTGCCAGTCAAACGCTCTAGCCACCTGAGCTAATCCCCCTAATTTTTATACTAAACTTAAATCTCCCGTCGGAAATAACTTGATGACCTTCCCGATTACATCGGGACGCTCTGCCCCTGACCCTTCGGGAATCTAATCCCCCGATTGAAGGTGCAAATATAAAAAAAATATTCCTTGAACAAGGCTTTAACTAAATCCAAATTGTTATTCTCCGCGATTTGGAAATCGCGGGACCTACATTGCGATAATTAGCAAACCAAACTATCAATTCCCAATGTGTAATTTATTCAGAATAAAAATCAAAACCCCGTTTTTTTATCCCCGGACTTATTATACTTTTAGCATCTCTACCCTGAACCTTTCAAAAATTGCTAAACTCTTTATAAAATCAATAATCCATAAAGCCGAATGGAAGAAATAAAAAATGTCTCGAAGAAAAATATTTTTAAGGTAGGACAAGACTGGGCAACAGTGATTGGGGGTTTTGGACTGATCCTTGTCGTGCTATTGACAGGGTATAAAATAAAGGTCCCTTCGTTTGGAGACAAAATCGGATGGCACGATATTTCCACCTTTTCGGCTGCACTGAGGTCAGATACTTTATTGTCTTCGATTGCTGCTACTTTTCTGCTGTTCCTGTGTATCGCGATCATCGGGCTGTTTTTTACCGGCGAAAAACCAAAGAAATTCTTAATTGGTTATACCGTAATTTTCGTGCTGGCTTTGATTTCCCAGTTATTGTCCTCTTTTGTCCCATTTAAAAACCTGGGGCTCGAAACCGTGCTCTTCTCGCTGGTAATCGGATTACTTATTGGGAATGTAGGCAATATGCGTCCCTGGCTTGAGGGTGGTGCACAAACGGAGTTGTTTGTTAAAATGGGACTCGTTTTGCTGGGGGCAACAATCCTGTTTTCCGATTTGCTTTCTGCGGGTAGTTATGGTTTAATTCAGTCTGTCATTGTAGTCTTTAGTGTCTGGTATTTTGCATTCTGGATTTCAAAAAAACTTAACGTCGATGATGAATATGCGACCATGCTATCAAGCGCTGTTTCCATTTGCGGGGTATCGGCAGCAATTGCAACATCAGGGGCCATCAATGGGGATAAAAAGAAATTGTCTGTCGTTATTTCAATGGTCTTAATAGTTGCCATTCCCATGATGATATTTATGCCTATACTGGCCAAATGGATTGGGTTGTCGGACGAAGTTACAGGAGCCTGGCTGGGAGGAACAATCGATACCACGGGCGCAGTAGTTGCAGCGGGGACGATCGTGGGGGAAATCGGTTTAAAATATGCCACTATTGTTAAATTTTCCCAAAATGTTTTACTGGGTATTGCCGCTTTTGGCATTTCGGTCTTTTGGGCCTATCGCCAGCACGACGGTGTAGGAAAACGGGAACGGGTCCCCTTAAGCGTGATATGGGAACGCTTCCCAAAATTTGTTTTGGGTTTTATGGCAGCTTCGCTGATATTTTCGTTTTTTATCAATCAGGAGCTCGCTGCCACTTCTGGCAAGCTGATCAAATCGTTCAGCGGATTCTGGTTCAATCTCGCCTTTATCAGCATCGGCATTGAGACCCGCTTTTCAGACCTGAAAAATGCCGAAAACAAGCGCCCGATTTATGCCTTTTTAATTGCTCAGGGGTTTAATGTTGTATTTACCCTTGTGGTTTCCTATTTGCTTTTTAAGGTGATGTCGTAAGTCGGTTATCCCTACTTAAACATTTCTTCAAAGAAGTCCCGGCGTGGACGAAATCTAAAGTTTATGCTGAAATTTTTTATATAAGAGATCACTAATTTAAATTCAGGTTATTTTTGTTTCATAGCTCCATATTTATCTTTTTAAGCGTATATTTAAAAACTGTTAGACCCAATTTATTTTCTTATGGATCCTCAGATAGAACATTTTATCACTGCGAAGAGAATCGCTGTGGTCGGTCTCTCTCGAAAGGGAAAAAAATTTGGCAATATGGCAGGGAAGGAGCTGATTGCGCGAGGTTATGAGGTTTTTCCGGTTCATCCTGATGCCACCGAAATCGATGGATTGAGATGTTATCCATCCCTGAAAAGCCTTGCAGGGACGGCTGAATCTGTTTTAATTTCTATTTCTTCGGTTAAAGTTCCGGCGGTTTTGGAGGAGGCTGCTCAATTGGGATTAAAAAATATCTGGCTGCAACAGGGATCGTGGTCAAAAGAGGTGCAGCAAACCGTTGACAGACTCGGTCTTCAGGTCGTCAGCAAAAAGTGCATTCTAATGTATGCCCCACCGGTTACTTCGATACATAAGTTTCACAGAATGATTAATTCAATTTTTATCAAAATATAATTAAACCCAAGAAATGTTAAAACCCTAAATCGGGGGATAAACTATTCTGATAAAAGGGGATCAAAGGGAGTATAATCTTAATGTTTTAAAACATATTACGACCATGGTTCAGAGTTCAGCTATTCGTGATTTCACAACCCGTGAAACTCTTTATCTTACTGAAGATACAACTATTTTTAATCTTCGGAACTTATCCTGCGAAAGTGCTTCACATCGTTATTTATCACCGCTCAGGGTTCAGAATTACACCTATTTGGTCGATTGGCAACTCTCAATAACCGACCAGGTTCTGCCGGATGAATCAATTATGCAATTAACCAGTGAATGATTTCTAACTTTTTATTTGTTATAATTGAACCGGAAACTGATTCGCGCACCTGACCCAGAATAATGAATGTAAAATTGCAAATTCTTGTTTTATTTCTTCTGTTTGTTTTTGATCAACTGCATGCTCAGTCCATTGATTCAGGTATTTGGATCGATTTTTCAGCCACCAGGAAAATCAAATCAGCAAGTGTATCACTGGACGGAGAGCTTTACACGAAAGATAACAGCCAAAAGATAGATCGAAACAGCATTGGGCTTGAAGGAAATTATCCGGTCACTTCATTCTTGGAGGTTAATGCAGGATACCTGTTGATGAACTATACGATCAAGGATTATCATGAAATCCGAAATCGGTTCTTTACTGCTTTTGAAATAGAATGGCATCTTTCAGAATTTGTGTTTAATCATCGGGAGCGAATTCAGTTAACAAGAAAACCGCTTCCCGGAGCTGCAATGATAAATGATTTATACTGGAGAAACCGTTTCCGCGTGGATTATAAAAAACCAGCATGGAGAGTTAATCCCTCTGCAACGATCGAATTGTTTTATTCATTTGGGGAAAGAGGGACAAAGACGATAGATGAGCTGAGATATTCTTTAGCCGCGGTGTATAATTTGACCCAACATCAGGAGATCCGGGTGTATGGCTTATGGTCAGATACCGTCGTTAGAAACCTCTATGTATTTGGAATCGAATATGAAATATCGATATAGCTGTTATCTTTTGGCATAATTCTTTTAATAATAGATCATGTACCAAGATCAACTTTAATAATACTTCGTTATGAAGAAGCTATTTCTTATTGTTCAGTTGATTCCGATCCTCCCGATTTCAGCTTTGGCTCAAATCAATACGGGGGAGTGGGAAAAGGAATTTGTAAATCCATCGAATAGCTACCGGCCGCAGCCGTTCTGGCATATGAATGGAGAAATGTCTGAAGAGCGATTATTGAAACAGATGCAGAATGCCTATTTAAAAGATGGCTTCGGCGGAGTGATAATCCTGATTTGGCTCCTGCTTTTCCCAACTATACTACGTGGGTTGGCCTACGCACCTCACTATTGCAGGGAGGAGCCCGGATCGCAGATATCGCTTTGTACTTTCCAATCGAGTCGCTTGAAGCATGGTCCGATTTTTCACGTAAAGACGTTCTGGGACCGGAGAAGGATGTTACTGCAGGCACCGATTATAATGAAATCGGTGATTATTTTTCAATAAAATAATCAGTGCGCGAATTGGCACGATTTCTTAATTTCTTGAAAATAAGAAATATCTTTTTCAGGACAAATTGTTAGATAAGGAAAGCATGAGAATTTATCTTATTTTTTGCAAATTTTGGACGATTTGGGAGGTAACAATTTCCCATCAACAACTACTATATCGGTACAGTGAACAGTTTTTCCCTTTACTGGTAAGAATAAAATCCCTGATAATTTCGGAGAATTCAAAGTGCACGGCAAGAGAGATGCCTATCTAATTTTAATACTTAAAACCATATAAAAATGAAAAGTGAAGGATCAGACCAATTAGTTGGCAAAATGGAAAATGTTCATCAGTTGTTTAACACAACTAATACAAATCATTGTTTGAATGTGAGTTCAGATATTCTGAAAAAGGAAAATTTGACAATAATCGAACTGGGTTTGTTTGATGTTTTATTGCATATTAATAAGGACTTCCCATTTTATCAGGGAGAATTTACCCTGGAATATCTAAGGAAAAAATTGGGGATCAATTACACACAGGAAGAATTCACGGAGATATTTGAGAACCTGGTTAATAAAAACTACATCGAATGTATTTTCGACGACCAAAAAAAATCCGTATTGGTTAAGATGCAGTAAAACAGTATGATACAAGTAAGTTTCAGGAGTTTTTTAATACTTCTGAAATTTACTTATAATCACCTCGACAGTAGCTTTATTACTTGGTGGATTACCCTGGAATAGCCATAGATTCATATGAACAGGCTCTGCACTTTGGGGGATTAGGGAAGTTGTTGATACTAATGGAGCAAAAGTTTTTGTCGCTATGATGTTGGTGTCATCAGTTCTCCATCCGTTTAGCGATTGAAAGAATATGGCTGAGGAGGACCAGGTAAAGCGATGAGTGGTATAGGTCCCGGTGAGGGCAATATTATACGGATATGTGGTGGTGGGGAATCCTGTTATTGCAGGCCAGACTGTGAAATTTCCAATCTTATTCTTTTGATTACCCCACTTTGCAAATTCAATGTCAATTTCATTTGTTCCGTCAGGGCCAATTGCAGCGGTTGGATAATTAAATAAACCAAGTACGACATTCTTATCCAGTAAGTCAATTCGTCCTTCAACAAACCACTCGTATTTTCCAAATCCTAAGGAGGTCGTAGTCCAGACTTCGGCACACTCCCATTTCTTTGTGGTGGCTGAATATTTAATCTGCATGTGAAGTTTCCCGAGTGCATCAACCCAGACATTATTCTGATTCCAATTATTGGGTCCCGGACCCATTCCGGTTCCAGACTTGACATACCATGTAAGACCGGAAAATGTTAACGTTTTAATAGCCAAACTAACAGCTTTCAAACCGTCTTCCTTTGTAGTGGGTGGTGTTGAGACTTCCTTTTTACTGCAACCACCCAGGATTACTGCAAATACCAGGTATAAGGTAACTGACAAAATAAGTCTCTTCATGGCACTGAGTTTTAAAATTGAGTATTTCGAAGTCGAAATTTACAAATATTTTGGACATAATTCAAATTCACAATTCCCAAATATCCAATGTTGGATTTTATAATTAATTAAAATTCGGAAAATTACCGGTTCTGTACATTCATAATTTAGTGCAGAACCTTATCTATACCCGGCTTGTTTATAGATATATTTGCCAGTGTAACTCATAATCGGAGTAGAGGAACCTTAATTTTAATCCTATGGAGCAAGAAACCACCCTTTACAAGCGGGCTTTTCAGTTAAGCCTTTTTACAATATTTTACAATGTGATCGAAGGGCTGGTATCGATGACTTTGGGTTTTCAGGATGAAACCCTGACGCTTTTTGGCTTTGGGGTGGATAGTTTCATCGAAGTAATGTCCGGAATAGGTATTGCTGTGATGATTATTCGCATCAGGCAAAACCCCGGCAGCACAAAAAATAAATTTGAAATTAAGGCCTTAAAAATAACAGGTATTTCATTTTACATGCTGTCTGCAGGATTACTTGCTGGCATTATTTTAAACTTTATTCAAAAGCACAACCCAGCGTCAACATTTTGGGGTGTGGTAATCTCCGTTATATCTATCATTGTGATGATTTGGCTTATGAATGCAAAAAAGAGGGTTGGGAATCAACTAAATTCTGAACCCATTATTTCGGACAGCAATTGCACCAAAGTTTGTATTTACATGTCAGTTGTACTGCTTTTATCAAGCCTTGTCTATGAACTTACCGGATTTGCCTATGCTGATTCCATTGGTTCGGCAGGATTAATCTATTTCTCTGTCAAAGAGGGTATAGAAGCCTTTGAAAAGGCAAAAGGTAAGAGTTGCAGCTGTGATCATTGTGCGTCATAACCATATTATAAAAGTCTTTAGCTATGATAAATAAGCGATTAATTCTTCTGCCATTCGTATTGTTAACTGTTGGTTTCTTGCAGGCACAACCAGCGAAACTTATCGGGCAAATGGCCGATGCCGATTCGGCGCGACTTGTTGAAATATTTAAGGACATTCATCAAAATCCGGAATTGGCATTTATGGAGACCCGTACCGCAGCAATAATTGCAAAAGAGCTGAATTTTCTGGGTTATAAGGTAATAACAGGAATCGGGAAAACCGGTGTTGCCTGCATTTTGAGAAATGGGGATGGCCCTGTTGTAATGTACCGGACAGAGTTGGATTGTAACGCTGTAAAAGAGATTACTTCCCTTCCTTATGCGAGCACTAAAACCATGATCAATTCTGACGGGCTTGAAGTTCCGGTAATGCATGCCTGTGGTCATGATGCCCATATTGCCTGGATGTTGGGGATTGCAAGGATAATGGTTGCTTTGAAAAAGGAATGGAAGGGAACCCTGGTATTTATTGGGCAGCCTGCTGAAGAAGTATTGTCAGGTGCCAGGGCAATGGTCGATGATAAAATGTACGAGAAAGGTGTTCCAGTGCCAGATTTTCTTATTGGGCTGCATTCAAGACCTATACCTGTTGGGACCTTAGATAATGGCTATGGAAATCGGATGGCCGGAAGCGACCAGCTCGATGTCACCTTTTATGGAGTCGGAGGCCACGGCTCAGCTCCTGAATATGCCAAAGACCCCATTGTAATGGGAAGCAATGCTGTAATGCAATATCAGACCATTATCAGTCGGAATATTGCTGCCCAGGATGCAGCAGTCCTGACCGTTGGGGCATTTCATTCCGGCAATTCAAACAACATAATTCCTGCTTCCGCTTTATTGAAACTTAACCTGAGATGGTTTAATGAGAAAACAAGAGATGTATTGCTGGATGGAATTAAAAATGTGAATGATGGCGTCGCAATTGCTAATAATCTGCCTAAGGAACTTTTTCCGGAGATAAAAATGAAAGGTTTTGTTTATCCGCTTGAAAACAACGCAGAAATGGTAACTAAAATAAACCGTTCACTGGCCGATATTATCGATATAAAAAATATTGTTTCTGACACACCCTCATTGATGGGATCTGAAGATTTTCATCATTTGGTCATTGGGAATAAAAGAACGGTTTATGATTATCTGATGGTGGGAATTGCCAACTCTGCAATTTTTGAGAAGGCAGTTAAAGCGGGGAAGAAATTCCCTTTTTATAACCACAATGGAAATTACGAGGTCGATTTATCTGCAATACCTCTTGGGACAAAAATAGGAGCCACTGCTCTTTTTGAAATGTTCAGGAAATAGACAACATAAACCGGAGTATATTTCGTGATTATATCGGGAGTTTCAGTATTTAATTGGTGATTTTGCCATACTTCCCTGCGAAAAAATCCTGGTACGCCTCGGCTATTTCCTGGTTAGTATTCATGACAAAAGGGCCTTGGGCAACGATAGCTTCCGTATATTTCTCCCCTCCAAAAAGGATAACGTCGATGGGCGTTTCACCATTGTTTTTAATTTCAATGGTGCCGCTTTTTCTCTCAAATTCGACAAATTCACCGGTTTGAAATGTGGAATCATTGATTACGGCATTGTGTAGAGGTAAAAAAGCGGCTGCCTCCAATTCATCGGGGGTTTCCAGAATAAACTCTTTTCCTCCGCTCAGGTGAATGTGATAGATAAATTGATTCGTGTAATTAGGAATTACCGAATTTAAATCTTCAAAATTTCCAGCGATTATTTTTATCCATCCGCTTTCATCAGTCAATGATTTTTGCGGTACTGCATCCCCCTGTATCGCAAGATATTCTGGCTTTTCGGCCTTGTTTTTTGCCGGAAGATTAATCCAAAACTGAAAGCCATGCGTGAGTTTATTTTCCGTTTTTGTATCGTAAGACAAACTCTCATCGTGTATAATTCCATTTCCGGCCTTCATCCACTGGACTCCACCTGAATAGACGGTTGCATGATTCCCGGCACTGTCTGCATGTTGATCTTCACCGTTTAGAACATAGGTTAATGTCGCAATTCCACGATGCGGATGCGCACCTGTCCCACTTTTATTGGCTGAGGTATGTATTTTTGGAGCAATATGATCGAGAAATACAAATGGCCCAACGGCATCAGCATACCTGTTGGGTAAAATACGAAAGATTGTTATTTCGCCAATATCTGCGCGGCTTCCTTTTCCGGAAAAACTAATCTGCTTCTTCATTTCTGGTTATTTTAGAAAATGCAAAGTTAAAGTTAAATACTTTCTGTAATATACCAGGTACCTTGTGGTAACTGGTAACCTTGAGGTAAGCAATCTGCAAATCAGAGATTAAACGTTTCTACTGGAAAAACAAGGGTCTTAATATTTGGATTTTATAATTCGTAATTAGACCAAGTTATTGTTTATTAATGATATAGATTAGTTTTATTGAATTTTTGAATTTAAACCAGCTGCCAAATGCAACCTTTATACATTGATTTGCATCCTTCGAATTTATAGGATCATTGAATTATCGTAAAGAAATGCAATTTGAAATTAAACCCCAACGTAAAATAGATGTCTAAACAAATAATATTTGTTAAAAATTGATTGATATCCTATAAAAGAGGGGGGAGTTTCAGATTATTTATTTATTCTTGTGGACTTTAATAACATAATATATTATTTACCAGTAAAATGAAGAGAATCCTGATCGTTGTCATTTCGTTATTTATTACGGTTTCACTGTCTGCGCAAGTGTGGGAAACCAGTCTGGAAGTGGCTAAAAACAATGCTTCAAAGGATGGGAAAAGCATCATCCTTGTTTTTTCGGGTTCAGACTGGTGCATTCCATGCATGAAACTTGAAAAGAACATCTGGGAATCTCAGGATTTCGTGGATTATTCAAAAACTCACTACATCTTGTTACGGGCCGATTTCCCGAAAAAGAAGGGAAATGCACTCTCTAATGAGCAACAACAACAAAATGACAAGTTGGCTGAAAGCTATAATAAGGATGGGTTGTTCCCGCTTGTTCTTGTTCTGGATAAAGTGGGAAAGGTATTGGGATCGACAGGTTACAAAAATATAACCCCAAAAGAATACATTGCATTGCTTCATTCACTGGAAAAAAAATAATTCTTGAAAACATTCTCTTTCTTTCTTATTATTCTATTCCCGTTGTTGCTTCAGGCACAGGGAAAATATGCCAGGACACTTAAATTAATGGGGTGTCGGTATGAAATAACCGTGGTGGCTCAAAATGAAGCTGAGGGGAATAAGTTTATTGATATTGCTGCGAATGAAGTAACCCGGATCGAGAAATTAATTTCCGAATGGGATTCAACAACCCAGATATCACATGTTAATTTTTATGCAGGGATAAGGCCTGTAAAAGTTGATAAGGAGGTTTACGATTTAATTGTCCGAAGTATTAAAATTTCTGAATTGACCGATGGAGCCTTTGACATATCATGGGCCGGAATGAATCAGATCTGGAAGTTTGATGGATCGATGAAACGGCTGCCTACCGATCAGGAGGTGGCTGATGCAGTTAAAACGGTTGGATACAAAAATATTGTTCTGAATAAAGAGGATACCACCGTATTTCTGAAACTGAAAGGGATGCGGCTTGGGTTTGGGGGTATCGGTAAAGGTTATGGAGCCGATAAGGGAGCCAGCTTATTAAAGTCGATGGGAGTAAAGGGGGGCATCATGAATGCCTCCGGGGATATTACTGCCTGGGGGGAACAGCCCGATGGCAAACCCTGGATGATTGGGATCACTAACCCATTCAATAAAGATAAGGTTTTTTCGTGGTTCCCCTATTTTGGGAAATCGATAGGAACCTCCGGGAATTATGAAAACTACGTCGAATTTAATGGGATTCGTTATACCCATATCATCGATCCCCGAACAGGATGGCCTGTGCATGGTATATCAAGTGTTACGCTCTTCGGCCCTAATGCGGAGCTCGCGACAGCACTTACAAAGGCCATCTTCGTGATGGGTAAGGATGTAGGGATAAATCTTTTAAAACAAATCAAAGGGATTGAGTTTGTTGTCGTTGATGAGCAAGGGAAGATGTACGAATCAGAACATATCAAAATGAATCCGTTTAAACAATGAAATCCTCCCTTTGGAACTGTCAATAGTGATTAGTTGCAAAGTTGATTTCATAATATATTTTAGAATTAATTGGAATGAAAAGAAATATTTTTTTTGTAATAATTGCAATGCTTCTTCTTTCGTCGTGTGTTGCGGTGAAAGAGTACAAAAAGGTCTATCTCAATGATCCTGACATGAAATTGTCGGCATTGGATACCGAGCGGTTTGAGAGTACTTTTCAGGTTTACCGTGAGGGGTCATCCGGCGCGAACGGAGGAAAAACAGGAGGAGGATGCGGATGCAATTAAAGGTTCACGCTAAAAAGATTTTGCTCACGTTATTTTGCGTCGCTTGTTTGTTTAATATTTCCTCAGCTCAGATTACAGACACAACTAAAGTATACAAGAAGAAGGTCCTTGAAAATACAGAGATCGAGCTTTTGATGAGTATGTATGGTCAGGATGGTGTTCATTCTCCTGTAAATGGAGGAATAGGAACAGAGAAATTGTCTGACCAGACAACGACCATCGTGATCAGCATTCCCTTAAATGCAGATGATGTATTGACAGTCGATGCCGGCATATCTGCTTATACCTCAGCGTCATCCAGTAATATTAATCCTTGGATGTCATCTTCTGCGGCGGCATTGAAGAGTACTTATATTGGAGATATTAAGGGACTTAATGCCAGTGGTGCTTCAAGTCGCGGCGGTGGCGGTGGCAGTGGTGGCGGCAGTACCGGCGGTGGGGGTGGACCCGTTACGCCTCAGAACGCGATTAATCCTGTTGGCACACCCTGGCTCGCATCTACAGGGGCCTCGCATGCCGAAAAATTAAAATCGTTAAGTACTAATTATAGTCATAGTTCCGATGACCGGAACCTGATCTGGGGTACAAATTTATCCTTATCCAGTGAATACACCTATACCTCCTTCGGCTTTGGAGGTAATGTCACTAAATTGTTTAACGATAAGAATACTGAAATTGGACTGAAAGGCTCTGTATTCCTGGATCAATGGAAACAGATCTATCCCACTGAATTCAAGGAGTATTTACGGATCGGGCCTGATTTTCAATATTTTGGATATTTTTATGGAGTAACAATTTTAGATCAGGCCGGGAAAGCGACTACCGCCTATAATCCCAATCAGTTTAAATCCTGGAGTAGTTCAGGACGTGATTCCTGGTCGATCTCTTTTTATGGTTCTCAGATAATAAGCAGTAAATTTCAGGCTGCACTTTTTTTCGATGTTGTTTTGCAGACGGGGATGCTCTCTACCCCTTACCACCGAATCTATTTTGCCGATAAACCACGATACTATATTGGAACAGCCAGTGATATTGCGAATTATACCTCTCCTACCAATACTGGCGTTTACCAGCTGGCCGATGCGATTGAGACACTTCCGAAATCCCGTCTCAAGATTCCACTGGGGATCAGGATGAATTATTACATCAGTGATCTGTTTGTATTGAGGAGTTATTACCGGTATTACTGGGATGACTGGGGATTAAAGTCTCACACTGTAAACCTTGATTTACCCGTTAAATTAAGCCATGCATTTACTTTTACTCCTTCTTTCCGTTTCTATACCCAAAATCAGGTAAAATATTTTGGTCCCTATGAATCGCATCTTTCTACTGAGCAGTATTTTACTTCAGATTATGATCTGTCGAAATTTGCCAGCAGGCAATACAGCCTTGGATTAACATATACCGATATCTTTACCCGATTTAAGATTAAAACTCTGGGACTTAAGAATATCAATCTTAAATACAGTCATTACGACCGAACCGACGGCTTAAGTGCGAATATTTTGACATTCGGCTTAAAATTTGTTGGGGGAGAAAAATGAGAACGATCAATAGGGGAGAGATTGTCTGATATAATTTCGTATCTTAGAGCCTTATTTGGCACGAAATGTATCAATTTCTGGATTCTGAACCGGTACGGAAAGAGAAAAGGCTGATCTGGGCAGTTAACCGGTCGGTAATGGAAAACATTGGTTTTGTTCCGATAAAGCGTGGAAAAAAAAGCAAGAGTCACTGGAATTTATTCGTTTTTCTCCTTAAAATCTTCACGATTCTCCTCAAGATAACCGGTTATTATCAAAAAGGGTATGGTAATGCCAAAACAATCAACGTGAATGAATTAACGTTGAAATTTCCAAATCTTCCCACAGCTTTCAACGGATTCAAAATACTTCACCTGTCTGATCTGCATATTGACAGTATTCCAGGATTTGCGGCACTGATTATTGAAAAAGTAACTTCTCTTACGTTTGATGTTTGTTTGCTCACAGGCGATTACAGGCGGGATATCAATGGTAGTTTCAGTCATATATTAAGACCGCTTCATATTTTATCAAAATACATACAGGCACCCGAAGGTACATTTGCAGTACTTGGGAATCATGATACTTATCTGATGGCGCGGTATGAGCAGGAGTCAGGTATGAAATTGCTTGTCAATGAATCAGTTGAAATTCTCAAAGATGGAGATAAAATACTTATTACCGGAACCGACGATCCTTTCAGCTTTTACACTGATGATGCGCTGCTTTGTCTGGAAACCAAGGGGTACGATTTTAAGATTGCAATGGTTCATACACCTGAACTTGCCAAAGTTGCATCCCGAAGAAAGTATGATCTATATTTATGCGGACATACCCATGGCGGTCAGATCTGTTTGAAAGAGGGTTCTCCGCTACTGAGTCATCAGTTTGAAGGTAAGCAATTTAATCATGGCAAATGGAATATTGGCTCAATGACTGGATATACCTCGAGAGGAGTCGGAGTAAGCGGGATGCCGGTAAGGTTTAATTGTGAGGCTGAGATTACCCTCATAACTCTGGAAAAATAAATTCGGATCAATCAAAAAGTACTACTTTTGCACCATGGTGAAATTACATGATACATCCGAGCAAAAAGAGAGAGTCGTTATTGTTGGACTGATAACAGGCCGGCAGGATGAAAAGAAGGCCAATGAATATCTCGACGAACTCGATTTTTTGGTAGATACTTCAGGTGCTGAGGTTTGGGAACGATTTGTTCAGCGGTTGGATAATCCAAATACCGCAACGTTTGTGGGGACCGGAAAGCTTAAGGAGATTGCTGATTATGTAAGGGTACATGCTATCGATGCTGTAATTTTTGATGATGAGCTCACCCCTACACAAATCAGAAATATCGAGCCAGCCTTGGAATGCAAAATCCTCGACCGGACCAATCTTATCCTTGATATCTTTGCCAGCCGGGCGCAAACTGCACATTCCAAAACTCAGGTTGAACTGGCCCAATGCAAATATATGCTTCCGAGGCTTACCCGTTTATGGACCCATCTTGAGCGGCAGCAGGGTGGCATAGGCACACGTGGACCTGGTGAGTCACAGATTGAAACAGATAAACGGATCATTCTCGACAGAATATCATTCCTTAAGGCAAAGCTGGAGCTAATCGACAGTCAGATGATGACTCAGCGGCGCAACCGTGGAAAGATGGTGAGGGTAGCACTTGTAGGATATACCAATGTCGGAAAGTCGACCATCCTAAACCTGATCAGTAAATCGGATGTTTTTGCCGAAAATAAGCTTTTCGCCACCCTTGATACTACCGTCAGAAAGGTTGTTATCGGAAATTTGCCCTTCCTTTTAACCGACACGGTGGGTTTTATCCGAAAATTACCTCATCATTTGGTGGAGTCTTTCAAATCGACCCTTGACGAAACACGCGAAGCAGACCTGCTAATTCATGTTGTGGATATTTCTCATCCGGGTTTTGAATCTCAGGTTGAAGTGGTCAATAAAACATTGGCCGAGCTTGGAGCTGCAGATAAACCAATGATCTATCTTTTCAATAAAATTGATGCGTTCAAATATGTAGAGAAGGAGGAGGACGACCTCCTGCCATCAACAAAGGACAATATGAACCTTGAGGACTGGAAACAGTCCTGGATGGGTAACCACGAAAATATCTCCCTTTTTATCTCTGCAACGGAGAAGACCAATATCGAAGAATTTAAGAAAGTTATCTATGAGGAGATCAAAGCAATTCACATCCGAAGGTTTCCCTTTAACGATTTTTTATACCAGGTTTTTGATGAGGAGTAAATTAATATGCTAATTTGCTAATGTGCTAATTTGCTAATGTGCTAATGAATTTGACAATTTGACAATGTGTGTCCTTTTGCCTGTTGCCTATTCCCTATTGCCTTTTTAATTCATACCCTATTTCTCAATTTCCTCTTCTGAAAGTCCGGTAGCTTTTACTATATCAGAAGTTGAAAGACCTAGTAATTTGAGTTTTTTTGCAATTATATGTTTTTCACTTGTAATCCCCTGTTCTATCCCCTGTTCTATCCCCTGTTCAATTCCTTGTTCAATACCTTTCGCATATGCATCGCTACGAAATGATTTCTCGGTACTTATTATATCCCAATATTTGTCGTATGTTTCAAGTTCGCCTCTTGTCATGCCACTTTCAAGAATCAGTTCTGTTGCTTCCTTAATTTCAGGCACATCTAAGAAATCAGGAGATATACTCTCCTGTAAATCGTTTATTTCGGACAGAAACCGCAACCATAAAACCTGCAATTTCTTGTCCGTAAACTTTTTTGCCTTAAACTTGGGGAGTTCTATAAATACGAATTCCAATCCTTCCATGACATCTTCACTATCCTGAGTATGGATGAGCTGATAGTGATGAATGTAAATTTCAGGTTTATCGTCAAAATTTTCATTAATGATGTTTAGGGAGTAAACCGGCTGCAAACTTTTGTACTGGAACCCGCGACCAACCTGTTTAATGTAAGCTTTCGAAGCATTAAACAAGACCCTGCTTTTAAAACTGTCGGTCCAGAGCATCTGCATTTCAACAATAAACTGTTGTCCCTTTTCATCGATGCATCTTACGTCAACGATAGAATTTGCAAACATCGGAATTTCAGGGACTAGTTCAGCAGGCAGATATTCGAGCGAAAT
The DNA here is from genome assembly GCA_903904515.1 of uncultured Bacteroidia bacterium. Classification (GTDB taxonomy): domain Bacteria; phylum Bacteroidota; class Bacteroidia; order Bacteroidales; family Prolixibacteraceae; genus JAAFHB01. Next base: position 23,670 of record CAIVCR010000068.1, on the reverse strand, counting down.
AATTTTCCTCCCTTCCGCAAGAGGCATCACGGCGTTAAGAAAACTCTTCAAAAGATGCGGATGTTCGCCAAAGATTTTCTTAAAAGTCAAATCATTTTTAGGATCAAGATAACGCATAAATCTACCCAATTACAACTACAAATATACAACAAAAGCTACCTTATGGAGTAGCTTTTGTTGTATATTTTAAAATATCGAAAATCGACTTACTTTACAACACCTTCTTTAACAAGGTATTCAGCAATCTGCACCGCGTTTAGAGCTGCCCCTTTTTTAATCTGATCTGAGACTGTCCAAAAGGCTAAGCCATTCGGATTGGAGATATCCTTGCGAACTCTTCCGACAAATACCTCATCGCGACCTGCAAGATGCAAGGGCATTGGGTACTCTTTTTTGGCAGGGTTGTCGATAACGATAATTCCCTCTGCATTATTAAATGCTGATTTAGCCTCCTCCAGTGAGATCTCCCGTTCGGTTTCGACCCAAACGGCTTCCGAATGAGCACGAAGGACAGGCACGCGCACTGCTGTGGCGCTTACCATGATATCGGAATGCATAATCTTTCGGGTTTCATGAAACATCTTCATCTCCTCTTTGGTGTAATCATTATCTGTGAATACATCAATATGGGGAATGAGGTTTTGCACCAGCTGATAAGCAAATTTTGCCACCGTAGGTTCTTCGCCCGCTGCGACCTGCGCTGTCTGATTCTCAAGTTCATCCATACCCGAAGCCCCGGCACCGCTTGCACTCTGGTAAGTTGCAATGTGAACTTTTCTGATGTGTGAAATATCCTCAATGGGTTTTAATGCGACCACCAGCTGAATTGTAGTACAGTTTGGATTAGCGATAATTTTACGCGGCATATTTTTGGCATCGGCAGCATTTACCTCGGGAACAACAAGCGGGATATCGTTCTCCATGCGAAAGGCACTGCTGTTATCGATCATAATGGTTCCAAATTTTGTAATCGTATCTGAAAACTCTTTCGAGATACCTGCCCCTGCCGAAACCAGGGCGATGTCGATCCCACTGAAATCATCGTTATGTTGTAATTCTTTGACAATTAGTTTCTTGCCTCTGAAAGTGTATTCTTTTCCAGTACTCCGCGCCGAACCAAAAATAATCAATTCGTCAAGCGGGAAATTGCGTTCATCCAATACGCGTAGGAATTCCTGTCCTACCGCGCCGCTAACACCAACAATTGCTACTTTCATATCATTATCATTTTAATTTTCTTATTTTTCCAATACCTTCAAAATTAATTTTGAGGTTTGATTCTGCAAAAATATTCATTATTCTTATTGATTCACCAAAAATGGCTAAAAATATTTACGAATTTATTTATTACGAGCTGTTTTTTCGGTTATATGAAAGTTGATTATGAATTATGTTTAATAAATTGGTCTCTTCGAAGTCTTTTCTGTCAGTAGTGATGCTTAATCAGTTTCTACTGTTTTTCACCCTTGATCATCCGCTCCTTCCCGTTGATGTCTTTTTTGATCAGGATATTAATGAATCCCTTTGTATGAAGTAATTCCGCTGTTTCGGCCCCATATTTCTCATTGATTTCGAAATAGACAGATCCCTTTTCTTTCAATAGGCAGGCTGCCAGATCTGTAATCTTCCGGTAAAAAATCAGGGGATCTGTATCCGGAACAAAAAGTGCAAGATGTGGTTCAAAATTGATTACATTGGGCTGCATAAATGGCTGTTCCGAAATGGTAACATAGGGAGGATTACTCACAATGATATCGTATTTTCCATAATGTCTGGTCTCTATGGGTTCCAAAATATTAACGCATTCAAAATCAACTTTTACGCAGTTAATTTGAGCATTCAGGGTAGCTACAACCAATGCATCGGGCGAGATATCCCATCCGTTTGCCGAGGCGCCCGGCAGATTTTTGACCAATGAAACAGGTATGCAGCCGCTTCCGGTCCCTATGTCCAGAATTGCGGGTGTTAATTCTTTATTATCCTTAATGATCCAGTCAACCAACTCTTCCGTTTCGGGGCGGGGAATCAGTACCGAAGGGTTCACCTTAAAGAGAGAATTATAAAATTCAGTCTCCCCTAAAACATACTGAATAGGCTCAAATTGAGTCAAACGGTTTATAATCTCTTTAATTTGAGCTAAATTTGCCGCTGAAATTGTTTCTTTTTGATTTAAATGAATCTGAATAGGGGATAATCCGAGAACTTTTTCAAATATCAACCGGGTCAGGCTTTCGATCTCCTGTTTTGGAAAGATGGAAGCGAGTTGATCCCGGATCATTTTTTTTGCAACCTGCATTTTTTTTTACAAAGATATATAAAGCGCATGATGGAAAGGGGTTTTGAGGCAGACGAAAAGTTTATGTTGCGTGCTATCGAATTAGCGCGCCTTGGAATGGGTGCTGTTTCCCCAAACCCCATGGTTGGTTGCGTAATCGTACACAATGGTGTAATCATCGGAGAGGGATATCATTGCAAATTTGGAATGGCGCACGCTGAAGTAAACGCTGTCAATAGTGTTAAAAACAAGGAATTACTGAAAGAGTCGACACTGTATGTTACACTCGAGCCTTGTTCGCATCATGGAAAGACCCCCCCATGTGCTGATTTAATACTTCTCCATCAAATCCCCGATGTGGTTGTTGGCACCCGGGATCCTTTTAAGGAGGTCGCCGGCAATGGGATTGCAAAACTCAGGGGTGAAGGTTGTCGGGTTTGGGAAGGTTGTTGCGAGGAGAAATGTGTTGAATTGAACCGCCGTTTTTTTACCTGTCATCAAAAGAGAAGACCTTTTATCATTTTAAAGTGGGCCCAAACAGCTGACGGATTTATCGATATTGACAGATCACATGAGCATTATGGACAACCAACATGGATCACCAATGATTTATCCAGAATCGCTGTTCACAAGATGCGGTCTGATGAATCGGCTATTTTAGTGGGAACTAATACGGCGAAAAAAGATAACCCCTCTTTAACAATAAGGGATTGGAGCGGCAACCCTCCGCTAAGAGTTGTAATCGACAGGGAGATGAAACTGCCGACCGGGCTTTCATTGTTTGACTTGAGTATACCAACAATTGTATATACTTCACTGGAGGTTCCAGGGAAGCATAATCTGGAGTTTAAACAGATCCCCTTTAATGGGAATGAAATTGAGCTTATTCTTGCCGATTTGCATAAGAGAGGGATTTTGTCACTTATCGTGGAAGGGGGACAGAAACTGCTCAATTCATTTATTGATCTGGAATTATGGGATGAAGCAAGATTGTTTATAGGCAAAAACATATTCCACAGCGGTGTGAAAGCTCCTCATTTTAACGGTAGTCTTTTAAAGACAGAGGAATTGGATGACAGCTGGATGTTTTTATTCAGGCGGGTCTTATGAAGGCACGAAAGTTTAAGAAGACAAAATTCTCCGAATACTGAGTAAAAGGGTTCTCAAAGCTCTGACTCCTCTTTGAATTAAAGTGGCACAACTTTAATTCAAAGAGGAGCTTTTTTTTACGTTTAAGTATTCAGTGGCTTAAATCTGAAAAGGTGGCTTGCGGAGCATGCCTTACGAGCGTGATTTTATTATTCTCATTTTCTCTATAACCCTGATCATAACAGAAATAGTTGACTCTGTTGGATTTTGTGGTACTCGTATACGTGAAATAATCAAATCGGTACCCTTTTCTCTGCAGATCACTTTTAGAAGCTGTCATTTTACCTTCGGAGCAAAGAGCTGTTAAGATAAAATAGTTCTTTTTTAGAATCCTGTTAATCGAATTGATTACTGAATGGGAATCCAGATACTGTTTGTTATTATAAGCACTACGGCACTGGTCGCTACAAAACTTCTGGTCAGCCCTGCCCCTGAGCTGCTCATAGCATTCGAGACATTTACGATTTTCCATAATAATAAGTTGAGAGGATGATTGATAGAAAATTGTCTTAAACAATATAAAGCAATGAACGATTCATCTTTATTCGACTAATATACAAAAAAAAAATGAAAAGTGTTGAAAAATTATTCGTTTAAAACCGTTTACAACCGAAAATAACCGTTTAAAACCGAATAGAAACGGATGTATCCGGTTAATATACGACTCTTATGAACTTCCTGACCTAAATTTGCGGTAATATGTGATATACATAAATCCAACTGTTTATGAATCCAAAACTCTCGGGAAATGCCATGCATGACTTAAAACTTATCCTAAGTGTACGCTCTGGCGATAATAGAGCCTTTGAACAGCTTATGAGCCGATATGGAAGCGCAATATATTTTCTGATTCTGAAAATCGTTAAATTTAAAGAGATTGCCAACGAGCTTACGACTGATGTTTTCGAAAAGGTATTTATAAATATCCACCAGTATGATTCCGATTTTGCCTTTAGTTCATGGCTATTCCGCATTGCTCATAACCATGCAGTCGATCACCTGCGCCGAAAAAAGGTTATTGATTGTGTTCTGGTCCCTTCGGATGCTAAAATTGAAGATGATAACTATCAGGATACTGCCTGGTCCAGTCTGGACAATCCGGAGGAGGCCCTTATTAAATATGAGAATGCCATAATCCTGCGCAAAATGGTATCGCACCTGCAACCGCGTTACAGGGTACTGCTCGAAATGCACTATTTTGGTGAATATTCGTATTCTGAAATGTCTTCGGAACTAAATCTTCCCATAGGAACAATTAAAGTGCAATTATTCAGGTCGCGAAAGGTGCTTTTTGAACTTTTAAAAAACAGCGAAATCAGTTGATTCTTAAATTTTAAAGGTACTGGTATGCAAATAATATTAAAATATTTTCCCAATCTCTCATCTGAGCAGATTTTTCGGTTTGAAAAACTTGCTTCCCTCTACCGGAAGTGGAATTCGATTATTAAGGTCCTACCCCGTAAGGAGATTGAATCTCTTTACGAAGAACATGTTTTGCATTCACTTGCCATCGCGAAGATTGTTAGCTTTAAACCCGGAACCAAAATATTGGATGTAGGCACAGGAGGTGGATTCCCGGGGATTCCATTGGCCATTTTATTCCCCACCTGCCAGTTTTCCCTTCTAGATTCAATGCAGAAAAGGATACTTGTCGTTCAATCTGTTTTTGAGACACTCAACCTAAAGAACGTAACAGCAATTCATGGAAAAATAGAGGATGTTTTTGATCAATATGATTTTGTCGTATCGCGTGCTGTAGCCTCATTTCCAAACCTGGTTGGGATGGTGAAGAAAAATATCTCCGGAAAGTCTCAAAATATTCGCCCTAACGGAATCATCTATTTAAAAGGGGGAAGTTTTGAGGATGAGATTATTGATTTTCAGAATGATATCGAGGTATACGAAATCTCCGGGTTCTTTACCGAACCATCTTTTCAGACAAAAAAAGTGGTCTACCTTCCAATGGAGAATTACCTGATCGGGAAAGTGACCGGATTTATGGAACGTAATTATCATTGAATACCCCTTAGTAAAGTCCCGGGATTTTTGCACTTATTGTAACTCTTCATAGAGTAATACCATCTATAAAAACTACCTCTTAAATAGGGAATTAGGATCATCTTGTCGCTGCTCCAAATTATTGAGCTACGCAGTGCAGTAATCAAGGGTAAATTGTTACCTTTGATTTTAAGTTAAGCTTTGAATACCTATTTTACCGAACTTAGATATACATAATAAAATATATGAACTATCCAATAGGGTCAGACAAAAATAAATCTGCTCAGACACTACGAAAGGCTGCAGAAGATAAATTAAAAGAAAATCTAGCATTGGGTGATTCAATTCCTGTTAAACGCCATCACGATAAACTTGTCGAGGAGTTACAGATACATGAGATCGAACTCGAGATGCAAAATGAGGAACTTCGGTTGCAAATGAGAAGAGCCGATACCTATGCCAGGAAATATACTGATATATATACATAATAATGCTTCTTCGGGTCAGTTTACCCTCTCCAGCATTGGTGAAATCATTCAGTTGAACGCTTATGGTGCGCAGATGCTAAAGAAAGAACTTTCGCATTTGATATTTAGCCGGTTTGGCTTTTTTGTTTCGAACAGTACCAAGCCGATCTTTAACAATTTTCTTGATAAGGTATTTGCAAGCTCAACAAGGGAATCGTGCGAAGTTATCCTGTTAACCGGGGAAGATTCGTCTGCCTATGCTCAGATTATAGGCATTAAAGTTGGTAATGGGGATGAGTGTCATATAACAGTAAATGATATCTCTAAGGTAAAAAAAGTTAAAGAAAAACTCAAGCGTATTTTATCGGTAATGAATGCTACTCTTGAGTCTATTCATAATGGAATTCTGGTTGTTAGCAATCAGGGGATGGTTTTAAAAAGCAACTCTAAATTTGCAGAGATGTGGAATATTTCCGATCAGAAACTTAATTCCGGGGATGATCAGGTGATCATGGAGAGTATCATGGGGCAATTAAGAGATCCCTTGGAATTTAAGGCTAAAATCATTGAACTTTATGCAAATCCTGAAGTTGAGAGTAAGGATTCAATAACGTTTCTTGATGGCCGGATTTTTGAGCGCATTTCTAAACCAATGTTTATTGGAAACAAAATAGAAGGGAGGGTGTGGTCGTTTTTAGATATTACGGACCGGATTTGGGCTGAAAAGGCCAATCGTTTGGCAAACTGGAGATTGGAGAGTATTATTGAAGGAACTAAGGTGGGTACATGGGAATGGAATGTACAGACCGGAGAAACGATTTTTAATGAGGAGTGGGCCAGTATGATTGGATATACACTTGCCGAATTAGCCCCAACGACCATAAAAACCTGGCAGGAATTATCCCATCCCAAAGACCTGGAGAGCTCCAATGAACTTCTTGATCGACACTTTGCCGGCGAATTGCCTTATTATAATTGTGAGTGCAGAATAAAACATAAACAGGGGCATTGGATCTGGATTCTTGATCGTGGCCGGATTACCACCAGAACTCAGGAGGGCAAACCGCTGATGATGTTTGGAACACACAGCGATATTACTGCCCGGAAACTTGCTGAAGAGTTGCTTAAAGTGAGCGAGAACAAAGCGAAGGCACTAATTGACGCATTACCTGATATGATGTTTATTGTTAATCGTGAAGGGGTGTTTGTCGATTTTAAGTCTGCCAAAGATGACCTTGCTTATCAGCTTGAATCATTAATCGGGAAAAGAAACCGCGACATTATGCCGGTTGAATTTGCAGATATGATCGATGAGAAAATTAGTCTTGTCACCCAGTCAGTAGAAATGCAACTATTTGAGTATGAGTTGGAAATACCCGCAAAAGGGACATGTGAATTTGAAGCGAGAATGGTTCAGGGCCAGCCTGATGAATTCATTACTATTGTCCGGGATATTTCTGAGCGTAAAAAGGCCGAGCGACATATCAGATTAAAGAATGAGGAACTTCAAAAACTCAATGCTGAAAAAGATAAATTTTTCTCCATTATCGCCCATGACCTGCGTGGTCCATTGGGGGGAATTCTGGGAATAGCCGAAATGATGGAAGAAGGGATTGAGGATTTTACAGATGATGAAAAAAAAGTGATAATGACCCATCTGGTTAGTTCTGCACGCAATACCTTCACATTACTCGAAAATCTTCTCGAATGGGCACAAATGGACCGGGGACTATCCAAATTTAGTCCACAAAAGCTTGATTTAAACGTTATGGTGACCGAGTGCAGAAATATCGTTACTGAAACAGCCATAAAAAAGAGAATTGAACTGATTGTGGCTATCCCAAATCAGCAGGAAGTTGTTGCCGATAAGAATATGGTTCAGACGGTAATCCGTAACCTGCTTTCCAATGCCATCAAATTCACCCCCCAGGGAGGTAAAGTTACCATCTCGGCTATGCCCGCTGAAAACAATATGGTGGTGGTATCTGTGAAAGATACTGGCATCGGGATGAATGATAAGATGCGGAGTGACCTTTTCCGCATCGATACGAACACAAAAAGGCCCGGCACCGAGGGTGAACACAGTACCGGATTGGGATTGCTGCTGAGCAAGGAATTTGTAAGTAAATTGGGGGGTAAGATCTGGGTTGAATCGGAGGAATTTAAAGGAACGGTATTCAGTTTTACAATTCCTTTGGCGGGACAAAAAGGAGATGGAATTACCGATATTAATGTTGAATTGACAGAAAAGCCAGTGATTAAACAAAGCAATCTAAAGATTCTGATTGCCGAAGACGATGAAATTTCTGCCAGGCTGATTCAAGTAATGGTTAAAGAGTTTAACGGGGAGGTCTTTTATGCAAAAACAGGACTTCGTGCTATTGAAATCTGCCGCGAAAATCCCGACATCGGTTTGGTATTGATGAATCTGGCAATGCCCTTAATGGATGGATATACAGCGGCCTATGAGATCAGAAAGTTTAATAAGGAGGTGGTGATTATTGCTCAAACAGCTTTTGTGAGGACTCTGGACCGTGAGAAAGCACTGGCTTCAGGTTGCGATGAGTATATCACAAAACCTATTTTAAAAGATGAACTCGTTAAATTAATCCGAAGGCATATTAAGAGGTAAACAAATTTAAATCAGGTAGTACCCCCAACCTTTTTCCCTTATTTTTCAATTAATTTTGTCCTGGTATACATTTTGCCCGGTCATGTTTTATTGGCTCAACCCGATAGATTTTACAAGCAACTCAAAATCATCATTATATCGGTGGTCTCCAGGTAATTCATTGATAGATTGGTTCCTGCTGTTTTTCAGGGAGTTTTTTAGTACTTTAACTTCATCTTTCCCAAAGGTGCTAACTAAAGGTAACCCAATCTGATCAATTTCTGGTTTGACTTTATACCGGCGGTTGATATTTTCGGTCTCTCCAACCAGATCGCTCAGCCGGATTACAAAATCGGTACTGGCTGAGGGGGAGATCAGGGCTATGTGCCTTATCTTATTTTTCAGGTCAGGTGAGAGTCGACCCGGAAGAAAGCTAACCACATCTGCTCCAAAGGAATATCCCACAATAATTAGACTGGACTTATTCCACACTTTAAGGTAATAATTGGTCAATTGTTCGATATCCCTTGCAAAGATTTCAGGTGATTTTTCGCTCCAGAAATATTTTCGGCTGTTCAGTGCAACCACGCCATACCCCAGTAGTTCCATCTGGTGCACCAATTGTCCGTTGAAACTATTCCATCCACCGTCGCCGGTTACATAAATGATGAGTTCATCGTGTGCTCCATGGGATATTGAAGCCACGACCGGGAGGTCCGGCAACGAAACCGGTGGCTGGGCTTGAAGGGAAAAGAGATTAATAATGAGGCCGGCAAAACAAAGAATCAGGATTCGTCTCATATTTATTGTGTTGATAAACAATTATATAACTTTAAATGTTAAGTTTAAGACCTTGCTACTTCGTAGCTAAGAAATCTCAAAACTGTAATCAGGCAAACCACAAATATATCATTGTGATTTCTCTTTGTGACCCTGGTGGTTAATCATTACTTACTATGGATACAGCCACGATAAAACCAAAAAAGAATTAAAGATCTTTTCATCTTATGATCAGAATAGCCTGCCGGTTTATTCCTCCCCATTATTATTTGAACCAATATCCGAATTTCGTGTTATCTGGTAATAAATACTTTAAATTTGAAATCCATGAAAATTAAAATTTCAATATTCTGTTTAATCATTTTCAATATGATTGCCATCAATTCAAGTTTTGGAGAAAACCCGACTACTTCAAAAATTAAAGAGGATAAAGTTACCTATTCCGTCGGCAATAAAACGTTTAATGGTGTTATCGTTTATGATGAAAATCAGAAAGGGAAACGACCTGCGGTATTAATCGTCCATGAATGGTGGGGGTTTGACGAATATTCTGTTATGCGGGCCAGGAAACTTGCTGAGCTGGGTTATATCGCTATGGCAGTTGACATGTATGGTGTTGGGAAACTCGCTACAAACCCGACAGAAGCAAAAGAGCTGGCAGCGCCCTTCTATAAAGATCCAAGTCTGGGTAAAATAAACCTGGATGCTGCCCTTGCAAAAATTAAAACTTATGGGCAGTGCAATACTCATGAAGTATTTGCAATCGGTTATTGTTTTGGCGGTTCAGTGGTGCTGAATTCTGCAAAGTTAGGTGCCGATCTGCTTGGAGTTGTCAGTTTCCACGGAGGGCTTGCTGGTGTACCTGCCGACAAAGCACTGTTGAAGTCAAAAATACTGATTTGCCATGGCGCCAACGATAAGTTTGTTTCTGAAAGTGATATTTCCGGTTTTAAACATCAGCTTGATTCGATCGGGGCAAGCTATAAATTCATTGTCTATCCTGATGCCACTCATGCTTTTACAAATCCCGGTTCAACAGCCAATGGAATAAAGTTTAACTTGCCCATTGCATACAATCAAAAAGCCGATGAAGATTCGTGGAATGATATGAAGATGTTTTTTAGCAGGCTTATTAAGAAATAGGCTGACGGCTGGCTACTGGCAATTTGTAGCTGGCAACTGGTTTCTGGCTGCTGGCGACTGGCAACTGGCAACTGGAGAATTACGGCAAACATGATTTGTGTTTGAAGAGAGGCAATAGACAATTACTAATAAATAGACAAGCCAGCTGCCAGCCGCCAGTCGCTAACTGCTAACTGCCAGTTGGTAACAGCCAGCAGCAATTTTATTAGCTCGCACCTACAATTATAAGAGGTGATTATTCCCGCTCCGATTAATTATCCTACTTTTGTGACTCAAAATATTGGAATGGGTCAAAGGAAAGGGGTAGTCTATTTTGCATTGGTGATGGCCATGGTTTTCTGGTCACTGTCATTTGTATGGATTAAAGTGGTTTATGTGGCTTATGGTCCATTGACAACCGTATTCTTTCGCCTGATTATCGCATCTGTAGTGATGATAGGTTATGGCTGGATCAGTCATAAACTGGTGAAGATAAAGAAACAGGATTACCGGGCTTTTTTTTTATTGGCGTTCTTTGAGCCGTTTCTCTACTTTATGGGTGAAAGTTTTGGATTAAAATATGTCTCCAGTACTATGGGTGCTATTATTATCGCAACTATCCCACTGTTTTCTCCGTTGGCAGCCTCACACTTTCATGGTGAAAAACTCTCCCTCAGGACTCTTTGGGGGATAATACTCTCATTTATTGGCGTTGGAATCGTTGTTTTTGATGATTCTGTGAACTTTATCATTTCACCCATAGGAATTGGACTGGAGTTCCTGGCGGTGTTTGCCGCAATTTTTTATACGGTAGTACTAAAAGATCTCTCTGTAAAATACAGCGCAACAACAATTATCACCTATCAGAATTTTATTGGGATCTTTTATTTCCTCCCAATCTGGTTGATTTTTGAGAGTAAAACCTTAATAAACACGCCGTTTAATCTTCATGCTTTTATCGCGATAGGGGAACTTGCACTCTTCGCCTCCTGCTTCGCATTTATCCTCTATGCCTATAGTCTTAAAAAGATTGGCATGAATAATGCCAATATATTTATCAACATCATTCCGGTATTAACCGCCCTTTTCGCCTGGTACCTGCTCGACGAACCGCTGACTATTCGAAAATTATTCGGAATTGTGATTGTCATTGCAGGGCTTTTTGTGGCCCAGGTTAAAATGAAAAGATTTATTGCCAGATTAGTATCAATACAACAAGATGGAGGCAGATAACAAAAACGTAAAAGCGCTGGCTAAGCTTAACCAGGAGGAGACAACGGTTTTTTTCAATAAGTTGAAACGGAAAAAGCCGAAACAACTTGACGATATTACCCACCGAATCCACAATAAGGTGTCTGATAATTTTAATTGTCTCGCCTGTGGTAATTGCTGCAAAACAATTAGTCCGATCGTAACGATTAAGGATATTGAACGGATTGCTCATAAGCAGAAGATGAAGGAGGTTGATTTTATTGCCCGTTACCTTCATCTTGACGAGGATAATTTCTATGTTTTCAACGAAACCCCATGTCCCTTCCTGATGGCTGATAATTACTGCATGATCTACGATTACAGGCCTAAAGCATGTCATGAATATCCCCATACCGACAGACGGCGTTTCTACCAGCTTCTTGACCTCACGATGAAAAACAGGGAGCTTTGTCCGATTGTTTATGAAGTGGTTGAGCGGTTGAAAAAGGAAGATCTTTAAGCATAAAGTTGTACCTTGAGGTCTAGATTTCTCCTAAAGAAATACCGCGATGGAAAATTCAGAAAGTAAAATTCAAAAAGCAAAAGTCAGCCTAAGCAAGAAGTGCATGATTTGCCTGTTGAGTTTACTGGTAATCCTGTTTGCCTGTAATGCAGGCTTTGGACAGACCGGAGGAAGCGGGACCTATCAGTTTCTGGATCTTACCAATTCGGCCAAGGTGGCTGCTCTTGGAGGAGATCAGGTTGCACTTTCCGACAACGATGTTGCGTTAACCTTTTATAACCCATCCTTACTTTCCGATTCGATGCGGAATCAGCTCTCGGTAAATTATGTGAGTTATATTGCGGGGATCGGTGTAGGGTATGCTGCTTACGCACCAAACATCAAGGGGAAAAATGCATTCGCGGCGGCAATTCACTTTGTCAATTACGGAAATTTTGAAGGAGCCTCAGAAAGCGGTCAATTAACCGGGACATTTAAGGCCGCAGAATATGCAATCAACCTGTTCTATTCGCGCCAGCTAACCTCGCGACTTCGTGCGGGGGTAAATTTAAAGCCAATTATTTCTTCTTTAGAGAGTTATCATTCCTTTGGGCTTGCGGTGGATCTCGGAATGACCTACAGCAGCAACGATGGGCATGCTGTCATCTCATTTGTTACCAAAAATATAGGGCATCAAATTACCACCTACTATCAAAATGGAGCGTACGAAAAATTACCATGGGATGTGCAACTTGGATTTTCCAGGTTACTCAATACGGCGCCCGTAAAATTCCTGGTGACAGCCGATCATTTGAATCGATGGGATCTTTCCTATCTTGATCTTCCGACCAATCTCAACGCACCAAACGGTTCAGCAGAAAATTTCAGTTCACTGCTGATGCGTCATCTTATTCTGGGGGCAGAAATAGTTCCGGAGCAGCATGTGACGTTACGATTTGGCTATAATTATCATCGCAGAAAAGATCTTGCGATCGATGGCCGACCCGGATTGGTGGGATATTCTGCCGGTGTGGGCATCAAAATAGCCAGGTTAAACATCAATTACGGAATTGCCAGCTATCATCCGGGCACTGCGGCCCATTATTTCTCCCTCACAACAACCCTTTCTGAGCTCATCCCCTGACCGGTAATCCTGATTGCAGGATCTTATAAACTTTCAATTCTTCTCTTCTGCTCTTAAACATTATCTTTGTTTCGAAATTAATTAGTGACAACTCTGTGAACGGAAAGAAAATCATTATTGCCATCGACGGCCACTCCTCGTGCGGAAAGAGCACCGTCGCCCGGGAGATTGCCCGGAGATTGAATTATATTTTTATCGATAGTGGCGCCATGTATCGGGCGGTCACCCTTTATTGTCTGCGTAACGGCATTGTTGATAAGGGAGTCGTAAACCATGCTGCACTTATTGCCGATCTTGGTAAGATTAAGGTTTATTTCAAAAATAATCCTTCGAATAACCATAACGATATCTGGTTGAATGGCGAAAATGTTGAGGATGAGATCCGGTTACTGGAGGTCTCTCAAAATGTTAGTCCGGTAGCTGCGGTGGCCGAGGTTCGTCATTTGTTGGTCTCACTCCAGCAGGAGATGGGAAACACAAAAGGGATTGTAATGGATGGCCGTGACATTGGAACAGTTGTATTTCCTGAGGCTGAGCTTAAGATATTCATGACGGCGCAGCCCGATGTAAGGGCTCAGCGACGTTTCGACGAGCTTACTGCAAAAGGTGAAAAGGTGAGTTATGATGAGATCAGGGCCAATATCCTGGAGCGCGACAGGTATGACGAAACAAGGGAGCAGAGCCCCCTGCGAAAGGCAGACGATGCCATTGTGCTTGACAACAGCGCCATGACCAGGAAGGAGCAACTGGATTGGGTACTGAATCATGTGTCCAAAGTATAGAATGAGATGAAAATTGAAATTGATAACAATTCAGGTTTTTGTTTTGGTGTAGACGCTGCGGTCCGGAAAGTTGAGGAGGTGCTTCAACGGCAAGGAACTTTATATTGTCTGGGAGATATTGTCCATAATGAAGAAGAGGTAAAACGCCTCTCGGAGATGGGATTGATCACGATCGATCACGATCGGTATTTTACGATGAACGATACCACCGTTTTGTTGCGGGCACATGGTGAACCCCCTTCAACCTACGAATATGCCCGCCGCAATAACATCGAATTAATTGATGCAACGTGCCCGATTGTACTAAAATTGCAAAAACGGATACACGCAAGTCATCAGGCAATAAAGGATAGCTCCGGACAGGTCATCATATATGGAAAGAAAGGACATGCCGAAGTCAATGGTCTGGTTGGACAGACGCAGGGTGAGGCACTTGTAATTGAAAATTTTGACGGGATTGATCAAGTGGATTTTTCACGTCCTATTGAACTCTATTCACAAACGACCAAAGACCTGGTTGGTTTTCACAAGCTTGCGGATGAATTAAAAGTCAGAGCTGTACATACTCCTGTTAAAATTCACGATACAGTTTGTCGTCAGGTTTCGAACCGGATTCCGGGAATACGGGAATTTGCCGCCAGGTATTCCCTGATTATCTTTATAAGTGGTCAGAAAAGTTCAAATGGGAAGTTGCTTTTTGAAATCTGCCAATCGGTAAACTCCAACAGTAAATTCCTTTCTTCAATTGAAGAGATCGACCCAGTGTGGTTCGAAAATATTGATTCGGTGGGTGTTTGCGGAGCGACTTCCACACCAAAAAAGATGCTGGAAGATGTAGCAGAGGCTATCCGCAGGTGGGTAATATGAAATTTGAAGTAAATTTAACGGTAGTTTTCCCTGACGGACCGCTTTCGCGGTTAAATTTGCACGGATTAAATTAAAAGATTATGGGTAAGGATAACAGGAAAGCAATGCCAGATGATTATATCGATAGTCCAATAAAAAGGATTGGAATTTTAACATCGGGTGGTGATGCTCCCGGCATGAATGCAGCCGTTCGCGCTGTAACACGAACCTCCATTTTTTATGGCCGTGAGGTTGTCGGGATCTTTCATGGATACAAAGGATTGATCGAGAATACGTTAAAAACACTGGTTTCAGGCGACGTCAGTAACATTATTCAGCTTGGGGGTACGATTCTAAAGACGGCCCGAAGTATTGAGTTCCGGACCGTTGAGGGGCGCGAAAAGGCTTATCAGAACCTGAAAAATGCCGGTATTGATGCACTTATTGTTATCGGGGGTGATGGTACCTTTACCGGGGCACGGATTTTCGCCCAGGAGTTTGGCGTTCCCATCGTGGGAATTCCCGGAACTATTGACAACGATCTGTTTGGAACCGATTTTACTGTTGGGTACGACACGGCACTAAATACAATTATTGAGGCAGTCGATAAGATCCGCGATACCGCAACGGCACATGAGCGGTTGTTCTTTATTGAAGTGATGGGGCGCGATGCCGGATTTCTTGCGCTCAATGGGGGTATTGCCTCAGGTGCTGAGGCTGTTTTAATTCCTGAAACAGACACCGATTTGACAACGCTTGAAAACCTGATCAAATCGGGTTACCGCCAAAGTAAAAACTCATCAATTGTGCTTGTAGCCGAAGGTGAGAAAGCAGGTGGGGCTCTCGATATTGCAAAGATGGTTGAGCGGGATTATCCTCAATATGATGTGAGAGTTACTGTCCTCGGTCATATTCAGCGTGGTGGTTCTCCAACAGCATCTGATCGCATCCTTGCCAGCAGGCTCGGGGTAGCGGCAGTTGAAACTTTGCTTGACGACCAGCAGAGTGTAATGGTGGGAATTGTAAACGATGAGATCTCACTTGTTCCTTTTAATAAGGCCATAAAATACGACAAAGAGATGAACCCAAAATTAATGGATTCTATCAGGGTTCTATCTTCCTAGTTTATAAATCAATTGGTCGTTTGCGAAATAAAACGTCATTTATTTTGGTCTTTTAAAGTGAAAAATCCAGTTCGGCTGTGAACTTTTGAACCTAACGATTTGTTTAATTATCGTTGATGGGAAATACAATTAAGGATTATTCATTCCGGGTTTTCTCAAGCAGGGATGAATAATCCTTTTTGAATTTAATGGAACCCTCACTTCATGGTTTGATTTTTGAAAATAGGCGTTAAACCAGCGAATCAGCAAAAGATATAGCCGATTTGGTTGGAATATAGAAATATATTTGTAGTTTTAGCCACTTCATTTCACTTTATTGTCGCGGTAAGTTTTTTGACGGATCATCTTTACTTATGATTATCAGAAGGCCTGTTCCAATTGAGATTTTGATTTAAATTTTAAAAACTAATGATTGCTCAAATGAGATTTTTGACTGTCTTTTGCCTCTTTTTGGCATTTGGATGCAGTAATGGTAGCCCTAAAAAAAGTGCTCCGGAGGTCAAAACTGCAGTTGCGGAAAAACTAAGTGTAACAGCACTTGAATTAACGATCCAGGGGATGACATGTACTGGTTGTGAACAAACCATACAATCGGGATTAAGTTCTGTAAAAGGGGTAAAGCAGGTTAAGGCCAACTTTAAGGATGGAAAAGCCTATGTTGAAATCTTTCCCGATTTGGCAGATACCAGCAAGATAAAAGAATCTATATCCTCCTCAGGATATGTTCTTACCACTATAAAATCCATACCGCTTGATAGTCTTCGCTTAAAGCTGTAAACAAACTGAATAAACTTCCCCCATTTATGAGTCATAACAGTAACGATACCGGTCATGATCACACGAACCGGGAAAAGGAGAACGTAAATTCCAGGCGTGCTTTTTTTAAGAATTTTGGATTGGCAGGCGCTGTAGCTGCAGTCGGCGGCGCTGCAATCTATTCGGGCTATAAGTATGAAGAATCGAAGCCCGGTCATGATATGGTTAAGGTGCTTACATCCGATAACCGGATTGTTGAAGTTCCCAAAGACCAGATCAAGGATGTCAGAGTTGACACCGACCAATTGCAGAAGCAGGGTCGTGAAGGATTAAAGGGTCATCGCTTTGTGATGGTCATTGACCTGGCAAAGTGCCGGAATGCCCGCAAGTGTATCTCTGCCTGCCAGGGGGCTCACCATTTGCGCCCTTATGAATATCACATCAATACGCTGGTTATGCAGGAGTCGGAGCATACCGCACCCTATTTTATGCCAAAGCCCTGTCAGCATTGCGATAATCCACCCTGCGTGGCTGTTTGTCCTGTTGATGCAACTTTCAAGCGTCAGGATGGGATCGTATTGATTGATAATGAGCGGTGTATCGGGTGTCGTTTTTGCATTGCAGCATGTCCTTATTCTGCCCGCCTGTTTCATTGGGAAGAGCCGTTGATGGCAGAGAGTGATAAAGGTAAACCCTACAATATTGAGCTTAACATTCCGCAACGGAAAGGAACGATCACCAAATGTCTGTTCAGCTCTGACCGTCTTCGGGAAGGCAAACTACCATATTGTGTATCTGCTTGTCCGAATGGCGTTTACTATTTTGGTGACGAAAATCAGGACGCAGTTACCAATGGCACTACAAAAGAGACCTTCCGTTTAAGTGAACTGCTCCGTGTAAATGCCGGTTATCAGTTAATGCCAGAACTGGGTACAAAACCACGTGTTTATTATCTCCCTCCAAAAAACAGGTTGTTTGAATTCAAGGAGGAAAAAGACCCTGTTCAGGAAACGACATAATATATCAAATTATTATGTAGAGACGCAGCGTGCTGCGTCTCTACAATCAAAAAATATGACATATAACGCATTGAATATTTAAAATAAATAACCAAAATTATGGCATCAGAAGTAAATACCGATTTTTTGCACAACAAAAAACTCGATTCTATTGCAGCTGATATATTAAGACCTGTTGGAATTACCCAGGGATTTATTGTTTGGATGGGATTTTTAGGTATCTCGCTTTTAGCGTGTATTTATGCCTATTACATCCAGTTTGACAAGGGATTGATTGTGACAGGCCTTCGTGATTATATCAGTTGGGGAATGTATATTGCCAACTTTGTATTTTTTGTTGCCACAAGTCTTGTCGGAATGTTAATTAGTTCTGTTCTGGGGCTGATAGGTCTTAAGTGGGTCAAACCGATTGCGCGGATTGCTGAGATCATTGCAGTGGCTTTTGCGGCTATCGCAGGATTAGTCATTGTATCCGATATGGGACGCCCTGAGCGGCTCCCTTATGTTTTTCTCTATGGCAGGATCCAATCTCCGATTATCTGGGACGTTACGGTAGTGACGACCTATTTGGTTATTAGCACCTTGCTCTATTTTCTTCCACTTATTCCCGATCTGGCTATCAGCAAAGGGCGCATGGGACACACTCCGAAGTGGCTCCAGCAAACCTATGAGATTCTTTCAGTTAAGTGGAATCATACTCCAAAACAGTACCAGATACTTATGAAAGCGGTGAGGATTATGTTGATACTGATCATTCCTACGGCCTTTGCCATTCATACGGTAACCTCCTGGCTTTTTGCTGTTACGCTAAGGCCGGGGTGGGATAGTTCAATTTTCGGACCTTATTTCCTCACCGGTGCCTTTGTAGCGGGTTCGGCAGCCGTGGTTATTCTGATGTATTTTGTGCGGGTAAATTATAAACTGGATAAATATTTAACAACGCATCATTTTGATATGATGGGAAAATTGCTGGTACTGGTATCCATTGTTTATCTCTATTTTAATATCAATGAATACCTTGTCCCCGGTTTTAAAATGAAAACTGCGGAAGCAATTCATTTGCACGACCTTTTTGTAGGTGAGTATGCACTGATGTTTTGGAGTGTTCAGTTATTGGGATTGGTTATTCCAATTATCTTACTGCTCTTTAAATTTTTCAGAAAGCCATTTCCCATGTTTGTTATCTCAGTTTTTGTTTTGGTAGCCGCATGGTTTAAACGTTTTATCATTGTTGTACCGACTCAGGATCATCCTTTTTTACCCATTCAGCGTGTTCCGCATGAATGGATGGTTTATCATCCGACAATTGTTGAATCAGCCATTACGATGGGGACAATAATACTTGCAGTTATCATTATAACTATTCTTGTTAAGTTTTTCCCTGTTATCCCAATCTGGGAGGTCGCTGAGGAACAAAACGAACTGGATAGTAAAACCAAAGAATAATCGCTAACATAATACCAATGATTAAAAGATATTTTTCACTGCTATTGATCGTTCTGATCTCTTTGCGCTTATCTGCTCAGGTTTGGGTGGTGCCTGCTGAAAATGAAACCAGAAAGAGTCCGTTTGCCTTTGATGATGCTTCACGCAAGGCCGGGTCAGATCTGTATTATACCAATTGTAAGTCTTGTCACGGAGAACCGGGAAAGAATAATGCGATTCCCCTTGTTCCACCTCCGCCGGATATGGCTTCTGCCAAAATGCAGGGCAATTCAGACGGTGCCATGCAATATAAGCTGATATCCGGGCGCGGGCCAATGCCTTCGTTCAAAAATACACTTTCAGCAACTGATCTTTGGAGAGTAATCTCATTTGTGAGGAGTTTCAACCCAAGTTATAAGCAGGAGATTGCTTCAGCGTCTGCAGCTGCCGGGACGTCTGCTCAAAATGTAAAAATCGTCTTAAGCTGGTTGAAGGAGACAAATCAGGTTCAGGCTTCCATATCGGGGGTAAAGGATAAGGTCAACCAGCCGCTTGCAGGTGCAGAGGTAAAATTATTTGCAAAAAGATATTTTGGGTATCTGCTTGTTGACGAGCCTCGTACTACCGATGCATTGGGGAAAGCTGTATTTAACTTTCCAAAAGATCTCCCCGGCGATTCTACGGGTTATGTACAATTGGTTGCAAGTTTGACCAATGATGTTGCATTTGGAGAAACAAAAGCAGATACCTCCTTAGTTATCGGAGTACCAACGTACCGTCCTCCGCTCACAGAAAAGCGGGCAATGTGGAATGTTGTTTCAAAAGCACCAATCTGGCTGCTGCTCTCTTATACCATCGCTGTCTTTGGTGCATGGGGATTTATTATCTATGTGTTGCTCCAAATCAGGGCAATTTATCGGGCAGGTGGCCGAAAAGAAAATGATTAAAAAAAATAAAATGAAACGTTTATCGCTTGTGTTATTGTTAAGTGTATTGGTTCTCAATACCTGGGCTCAGTTGCCGGTTCAACGGGATACTGAAATCGGTATTGTGGAGAAGCTTGGCGAGACAATACCACTTGGTTTGAAATTTATTAATGAGAAAAACGACACCGTTTCGCTGGGGAGTATAATTAACAAACCAACGATCCTTTCGTTTGTCTATTTTGACTGCCCCGGATTGTGCAGCCCGCTATTGGATGGTGTTGCCGATGTGATCAGTAAAATGGATATGTCACTGGGAAAAGATTTCGATATTATCACCATCAGCTTCAATACCAAGGATACCCCAGAGAAGGCGAGGATTAAAAAGCAGAATTTTGTTCAGAAAATAAAAGAGAAAGACCGCGCCAGCTGGACTTACCTGACCGGTGAACTGGAAAATATTCAGAAAATAACTGAAGCTGTTGGTTTTAGGTATAAACCAACCGGACTGGACTTCGCCCATCCTTCGACAATTATAATGTTAAGTCCAAAGGGAAAGATCACCCGTTATCTTTATGGGATTACTTATCTTCCGTTTGATGTGAAGATGGCCGTGGTCGAAGCTCAAAAAGGGCAGGCTCGTCCTACCAGCTCCAAGATCTTTGATTATTGTTTTGCCTATGACGCTCAAAGCAAAGGGTATACGTTGCAGTTTACCCGGTTACTTGGCTCTTTTACACTGATCATCGGACTTTTTTTTGTAGCTTTTTTGCTAATTATTTCAAGGAGAAAATCATCTAAAGAAATCAAAGAATGAACAATCAAACAACAACTGCTCCCTTAAATTACCTTAATCACAAGACCGGACTCTGGTCGTGGTTAAGTTCTACGGATCATAAACGAATCGGACTCCTTTATTTCTATTGCATTGTCACTTTCTTTTTAAGTGCTGCTGTATTAGGACTATTGATGAAAATCGAAAAGGTAGCTCCCGGTGAAACCATCATGTCAGCTCAGACTTACAATGCGATGTTTACCCTTCATGGAGTCATCATGATTTTCATTGTGGTAATTCCCGGATTGGCTGCTGTGTTTGGGAATATCATGCTTCCCATCATGATTGGGGCGAAGGATGTAGCCTTCCCTAAGCTGAACCTCTTTTCGTTTTATCTGTTTCTTGGTGGTGCGTGTATTGCACTCTATTCTCAATTTGCCCATGGTCATTCACCCGATACAGGCTGGACTTTTTATGTCCCATATAGTGCCGAGGCATCATCGAATGTGGTTATAGCGCTGGTTGCTGCTTTTACGCTTGGTTTTGCCTCCATCCTCACTGGTTTGAACTTTATCGTTACCATCCACACCATGCGTGCCCCAGGGATGACCTGGTTCAGAATGCCGCTCTTCCCATGGTCACTTTATGCAACGGCATGGATTCAGCTTCTGGCTACCCCTGTAGTTGGAATAACATTACTCATGGTTATTGCCGAACGCACATTACATGTGGGTTTCTTTGATCCCAAACTCGGTGGTGACCCTGTTTTATACCAGCACCTTTTCTGGATCTATTCGCATCCCGCGGTGTATGTGATGATCCTCCCGGCTATGGGAGTTGTTACCGAAATATTCCCGACATTTAGTCAGAAGCCGGTGTTTGGATATGTTCCGATCGTTTTCTCAAGTCTGGCAATCGCCCTGGTGGGTTATTTTGTCTGGGGACATCATATGTTTACATCAGGGATGAGCTATGAATCACGCTGGTTCTTCTCATTACTTACATTTTTGGTGGCTATTCCAAGTGCTATAAAAGTATTTAACTGGCTTTCAACGATGTACGGCGGATCTGTCGATCTTCAGCCACCCCTGCTGTATGCAATCTCCTTTATATTCCTGTTTACAATCGGTGGTTTTACCGGTCTTACCCTTGGTTCAGTAGCAACTGATATCCAGGTTCACAATACCGATTTTGTGGTAGCCCATTTCCATTACATCATCTTCGGTGGTATGGGATTCGGATTTTTTGCGGGGATTCATTACTGGTTTCCTAAAATCTATGGACGGATGTACCATATCAGGTGGGCCAATATTGGTTGGGGAATTATTTTTACCGGATTTAACCTCCTCTATTTCCCGATGTTTATCATGGGTATTCAGGGTATGCCTCGCCGTTATTTCGATTATGATCCAAAATTTCAATTGGGACAAACCATCTCAACCATCGGAGCAATTATTCTTTTCGCTGGTTTGATAACGATGATTTCCAACCTTATTTACCATTCCAGACGTGGCGCAATTGCCCCTGCAAATCCATGGCATGGTGTTACCCTTGAATGGCAGATCCCTTCGCCACCACCTCATGAAAATTTTGATGAGATACCTGTTATTACACGCGAACCTTATGTTTTTGATAACCCGTATACGAAATAATCAAGCAGAATAATACACCAGAATTTATGTCGACAACTGAACATAGCGAACACAGCGAATATATGGATAGCGATACCGGGAAAATGGGTATGTGGCTATTCCTTTTTACTGAACTTTTTCTATTTGGCGGGCTCTTTATCGTTTATGCGGTAATGCGCTCCAAATATGGAGAAGATTTTCACCATGCCGCCATGGAACTCAATGCGTTCATTGGAGCAACCAACACCGTGGTGCTGCTGGTAAGTAGTATGACGGTTGCCATGTCCCTGACTGCCATACAGAAAAAGCAGAAAAATCTGGCAATTGGTTTGATATTTTTTACAATCCTATTGGCAGGTGTCTTTTTGATGAACAAGTATTTTGAATACGGTCATAAATTTGCACTTCACCTTTATCCGGGTTCTGATGTGATGCGGAATCTGCCCCACGGAGAGATCATGTTTTTTGGACTCTACTTCCTGATGACCGGATTACACCTCTTCCACGTTGTTGTGGGTGGGATATTATTAACCATTATCATGCTTAAGATAAAGTCTGGTCGAATTAACGAGGAGCATTTCTTATTGCACGAAAACGGAGCTCTATATTGGCATTTGGTCGATTTAATCTGGATTTTCCTGTTCCCGTTACTCTATTTAATTACCTAGAATCCGGAGAATGTATTTCTAAACTAAGATTATACAGGTCAGAAATAAAGGGAAATGAGTAGAAATACAGTGGAAATAAGTAGAAATTAAGTGTGTTTTTTAGTGTTTATTAATTGAATTTCAAAGCTATATCGAATGGATAACCACAACAGTCATGTTACAAGCTATGCGCTGAATTTTAAAGTGTTGCTTGTTCTGTTAAGTCTTACAACGATCACAATTTTGGTCATTAAAATGCACCTTGGCGCTTTTACCGTGGCAATGGCGTTAACTCTTGCATCGATTAAAACCTTTATTGTATTAACGTATTTTATGCACCTCAAATTCGAAAATCTTATTTTACGTTTGATGGTTGGAGGGGTATTCCTTCTGTTCGCGATAATAATTGTGATCACATTTATTGATTATTATTTCAGATAATTTCCATACTATGACAACAATGTTCTCTGGAGCATCCAATTTAGCCGAAGGTGTAGACCGGG
>CAIVCR010000067.1 GCA_903904515.1 uncultured Bacteroidia bacterium | reverse complement strand
ATTTTATTCATTCGTATATACACAACCCCCATTATAAAAATAGTAATCCAATTCGTCTTTTGAGAGGTACTTCAATCTTTTAAACCCGCAATTTTCAATGACCTCTTTATAAACTGCATTTAAATATACAATCAGAATTTTCCTTGGATTTGCTTCCAGTGACTTCACAATATTCTGAAAAACCTTCTCCATGATGAAGGCATCAAAAGGATTGAAAAAATAAAAACAATCAGCCTCTGAGGGAATTTCATATTGGGAAGCATCGATATTCACAATTTCATAACTTACCTTTCCCCCTTTCTGAACGGAGAATTTCTTTAGATTATCGGAGGCCAGCTGAGATAAATTGTGAGAAAACTCGACTCCAATCACTTTTTTGAATCCAAATTCAGTGGCATAAATAAGGGCCGCACCTTTCCCGCATCCGAAATCGACTAACGTGCTGGTTTCAAACTGCCATTCCACGTTATCTAAAAGTTTCTTAAAGAAAATCTGGTTTGAAGCCTCATATTTTACTGCATGCTTTTTCAGTTCTTCAGAACCATCCAACTCAGAAGTCTCTATCAAACCCCAAAAATCGTACTTCCGAAATTGAAATCTATGCATTGATTTACTAAAAATCAACGAGATTGTATTAAAAATCCCTCTTCCAGATAAACTTCTTTGTAATTTTCCGCGATATTTTTCAAAAATATTCATACCCGAACTCGTTTAAAGATTGTTTGATTCTTTCAATCTCTTTAAACACATTTACCCTGAAATTGTTTATTTATAGTACGTTGAAATTCTCTGATTTACAGATAAAATAACTTCAACCTAAAAAATCAAATTGCTATGACAGTGTTAGAAATTATTTTTTGGTTTCTTGTATTCATTGTATTTTATGCGTATGTTGGATATGGAATCCTGCTCTATTCGCTTATCCTGTTAAGGAGATTTACAGGTTATTCTGTTAAAAAAACTGCTGATCACGGCTATGAGCCTGATATAACCTTATTTATAGCTGCTTACAACGAAAAAGATTTCGTTGCCGAAAAGGTGAAAAACTCCCGGGAGCTTGATTATCCGGCTGAAAAACTACATATGGTTTGGGTCACAGACGGGTCTGATGACGGAACTCCCGATTTATTAAAGAGCTACGACGGGATTGAAGTTCACCATTTACCACAACGCAGCGGTAAAATTGGGGCAATGAACCGCGGAATGAAATTGATTAAAACGCCAATCGTTGTCTTCTGCGATGCCAATACCATGCTGGGAAAAGAGTCGATACGCAGAATTGTAAACCTGTTCAGCAATCCGAAAGTGGGTTGCGTTTCCGGGGAAAAGCGCATTTTCGGAAAGGATAAAGACAGTGCAGCCGGAGCCGGTGAAGGTCTTTACTGGAAATACGAATCTGCTTTAAAAAAATGGGATGCTGAACTCTATTCGGTTGTTGGCGCAGCAGGTGAATTATTTGCAATCAGAACCGAATTGTATCAGGAGGTTGAAAAAGACACACTGCTCGATGACTTTATCATCTCCTTAAGGGTGGCCCAGAAAGGCTATACTATTCAGTACGACCCTGAAGCTTATGCTATTGAGACCGCATCGGCTAACGTAAAGGAGGAGCTTAAACGGAAGATAAGAATCTCTGCAGGAGGAATTCAATCGGTTGTCAGATTAAGATCGTTGTTAAATATTTTCAAATACGGCACCTTATCCTTTCAATACATATCACACCGCGTGTTAAGGTGGACACTGGCACCGCTGGCATTACTATTCCTGATTCCAACAGGTATTGCACTGGCGGTTCATGAGGGAATTCTTGATTTTGGATTTTATAGCATCCTGTTAGGACTTCAACTTTTGTTCTATGTAAGCGCTTTACTGGGATGGTATCTCGAAAACAGGTCTATTAAGATAAAAATTCTGTTTGTTCCTTATTACTTTTTCATTATGAATCTCTCTGTTTTCCTGGGCTTTAAAAGGTATTTAAAAGGATCACAGTCTGTTAATTGGGAGCGTGCCAAAAGGGGCAAATAATAGTTAAGTTTTAAAATGGCCAGACGTACTTTCATATTGCTGTTTCTGTTGTTGAATTTTTCTGTTCAATTGGCATTTGGCCTGCAAACAAGTTATTTAATTGGATTGGATAAGCTTTATGTTGATGCTCAGGATCCTCTTTATCAGAATGTAAAACCTGGCGACACACTCTATTTTGCTTCTGGTAACCGTGATTACCTGTTAATCAAAAATTTTCAGGGGGCACCAGGAAAACCAATAATCATGATAAATTCGGGTGGTATTGTGAGTATCAATACAGATAATTATTATGGAATTTCAATTCAGAATTGCCGCTACTTCCAACTAACAGGTACAGGTGATCCGAATCAAACCTATGGATTTCAAATAAAAAGGGTAGCTAACGGAGCGGGAATTGGGATTGGCGATTTAAGTTCCGATATGGAAATCGATCATCTCTCGATTGAAAATACATTAATCGGCGGAATATATGCCAAAACAGATCCTGATTGCTCCCTTAATGGGGTTAGAGGATCTTTTACCCAATATAATACCACTGTTCACGATAATTATATCGCAAATACCGGAAATGAAGGAATCTACCTGGGAAGTTCATTTTATGATGGTCAAACGGTACAATGCAACGGGCAGGATCTGGTGCTGATGCCAGGACTGCTGGACGGAGTTAAGGTATATAACAATACCATTAAAAATTCCGGATGGGATGGCATACAGATAAGTTCTGCCTCTGTAAACTGTCAGATTTATAACAATACAATTCTCAATGATAGTCAGGCTGAAGTTCCAAATCAAATGTCAGGAATATTGATCGGTGGAGGGACAAAATGCGATTGTTACAATAACTTTATCAGTCAGGGAAAAGGATGCGGAATTGAATGTCATGGTATGGGAGGGTGCCGGATATTTAACAATATTATTGTCGATGCGGGAGTCAGTTTTACCCCCGCTGACAGGACCCAAATGAAGCATGGCATTTTTATCAGTGAGTTAACCCTTGGGAATGACTCTACCTTAAGCATTCAGCATAACGATATTATCAATCCGAAATCGGATGGTATCCGATTCTCAAGCACGAAGAGCAAGAATAATCTTATTGCATCCAACGTAATTATCAACCCTGGAAATTTCGATTATTATCAAAACGGTAATACCAGCTTTAAAGGGGTTGACGCTTATATCATGCTCCAAAATATTGCAACTGAAGTAATTATTCAGAATAATTTTCTTGAGAGAAGTGTTGGCTCTGCAGGTTTCGTATCCACATTAATGCAATCTCCCGAAGATTTTAAACCGATTAAAAGTTCTCCGCTAGTTGATAGCGCTGCAGTTGATAAAAATATCACTTTTGATTTTATAGGTACTCCTCGTCCATACGGGCCAAAGTCTGATATCGGAGCATTTGAATTGGAATATGACCTAACAACTGACATACCTTCAGAACCTATTATTCAGAATAAACAGTTCAAACTCCTGAAAAATCCCCTTACCGATTTATTACTGATCAGTATTCCAAACCCTTCAAATGCAATTATATTTTTGAGCATCTACAATTTAAAGGGTGAAATGGTGTTTCAGACCAAACAATCACAATCATCAGCCAATGCGGTTTTCCAGACAAACCTTTCTGCACTTTATCCGGGAACATATATATACACAATCCGAACCGGGGATGATGCTGGTTCAGGCAAGTTTATTAAAAGATAATTCAAAATCAGCTCTGTTTTACAGATGATATTATATCTTATAATTAACAGAAAATTCATTGTATAATTGTTGTATTTTCCTTAAACCAATAGAACAATCGTTATATTTGTTAATATTTAATAACTTATTCCGTAATATTATGAAAGTCGCAATCGTTGGAAGTGGATACGTAGGTCTGGTAACCGGAACCTGCTTTGCTGAAGTAGGAATTGAAGTGATGTGTGTTGATGTTGACACCAAAAAAATTGAGAATCTAAAAAACGGGATTATACCAATTTATGAGCCGGGACTCGAAGATATGGTTCACCGGAATATGAAAAAAGGGAGATTACAGTTCACTACCAATATAGCCGAAGCCCTTGAAGATTGTGAAGTATTGTTTACGGCAGTAGGCACCCCACCGGATAAAGACGGAAGTGCTGATCTTCAGTATGTATTAAGCGTTGCCCGTGATTGCGGCAGACACATGAAAGATTATGTTTTGATCGTTACCAAAAGCACTGTTCCGGTAGGTACGGCACAAAAAGTTCGGGAGGCACTCCAGGAAGAACTCGATAAGAGAGGTGTGAATATTCCCTTTGATGTAGCCTCAAATCCCGAGTTTTTAAAAGAAGGGGCTGCCATTGACGATTTTCTGAAACCGGATCGCATTGTTGTTGGCCTCGACTCACCAAGGGCTGAAGAGCTCATGAAAAGTCTCTATAAACCATTTACGTTAAACGGGCATCCAATAATCTTCATGGACATCACCTCTGCAGAGATGACCAAATATGCCGCAAATGCAATGCTGGCTACCAAGATCAGTTTTATGAACGACGTAGCCAACCTATGTGAGATTGTTGGGGCAGATATCAATATGGTTCGAAAGGGGATCGGCTCAGACTCCCGGATCGGGAATAAATTTATCTATCCGGGGATTGGTTATGGTGGATCATGCTTCCCCAAAGATGTTAAAGCATTGATTCATACGGCGGAGGATTTTAATTATGAATTGAGGGTTCTCAAAGCAGTCGAGGCGGTTAATCAGGATCAAAAATCGGTACTCTATAATAAAATTATGAAGTACTTCAAGGGTGATATCAAGGGCAAAACTATTGCGATGTGGGGATTATCCTTCAAACCCCAAACCGACGATATGCGCGAGGCCCCATCACTGGTGATCATCAAGAAATTACTCGAAGCAGGTGCTAAAGTGAAGGCGTATGATCCTGTTGCGATGAAAGAGGCCAGCCATACCTTAGGTGAAAGTATAACCTATTCTGAAGATCAGTACGAGGCACTTATTGATGCAGACTGTCTGGTTCTTGTAACCGAATGGGCAGAGTTTAAGATTCCTAATTTCAATATCGTGAGAAAATTACTGAATCAACCTGTTATCTTTGATGGACGGAATATTTACGAAATAGACGAAATGAAACGCAAAGGGTTCGACTATTTCTGCATCGGAATTGATACTTCAAAATAATTTTCAACAAAAAACTAATTCGGCCGGACTGGCTTTAGGCACAAGGGTAGTCTGGCAGATTAAAATAACTAACCAGGTTATGATTAAGAAAAAGGTACTAGTTACCGGTGGAGCCGGATTTGTAGGATCACATCTTTGTGATCGGTTACTCAAAGAGGGAAATGAGGTAGTTTGTCTCGATAATTATTTCACTGGTCAAAAGCAAAATATTATTCATTTGCTTGATAACCCGTACTTTGAACTGATCAGGCATGATGTCACAATGCCGTTCTTTATTGAAGTGGATGAAATCTATAACCTGGCATGCCCCGCCTCACCAGTCCATTACCAGTACAATGCCATTAAGACAATGAAAACCTCAGTTATGGGGGCTATCAATATGCTGGGACTTGCCAAGCGGATCAAAGCCAAAATACTTCAGGCTTCGACAAGTGAGGTTTATGGTGATCCACAGGTCCATCCGCAGGTAGAGAGTTACTGGGGACATGTCAATCCTATCGGGGAGCGCTCGTGTTATGACGAGGGGAAGCGGTCGGCTGAAACCCTCTTTGTGAACTACCACAAACAAAATAACGTTAAGATTAAAATAATCCGAATATTCAACACCTACGGTCCGCGGATGCATCCACATGACGGAAGGGTTGTATCTAATTTCATTGTCCAGGCACTTCAGGGGCAGGATATCACTATTTATGGTGATGGACAGCAGACCCGAAGTTTTCAGTATGTGGATGATCTTGTTGAAGGGATGATCCGGATGATGGCTACCGGAGATGAATTTACCGGTCCTGTGAATATTGGAAATCCTAATGAATTCACGATCCTGCAATTAGCCGAATTAGTTATCGAACTTACCAAATCGAAATCAAAAATCATCCGGATGCCACTCCCTCCTGATGATCCGACACAACGTCAGCCCAATATCGGCCTGGCTAAAAAAGAATTAGACTGGGAACCTAAGATCCAACTCAAGGAGGGGCTAATAAAAACAATCGACTATTTCGCTTCGATTATCTGAAACCCATCTGAATTATTTTAATCAGGATTAAAATTTATAAAATGAGGATACTAATAACCGGATCAAAAGGTCAGTTAGGAAATGAAATTAAAGTCTTGGCAAAAGATTATCCTGACTTTGAATTTATTTATACAGACATCGATGAGCTCGATATCACCGATCCCCTCAAAGTTGAAGCGTTTTGTGTAACGAATCAACCACGGGTAATCATAAATTGTGCTGCTTACACGGCCGTAGACAAGGCAGAATCTGATGTATTAATAGCCACTTTGATTAATGCAACCGCCGTCGAGAATCTGTCAAAGTCAGCTGCAGAAATTGGTGCACTTATGGTTCACGTTTCAACTGATTATGTCTTCGACGGAAAAGGATATTTACCCTATGTCGAAACAGATCAGACAAATCCACAATCAGTTTACGGAAAAACTAAACTCGCAGGTGAAGAAGCTGTCCGAAAATTCGCAGGGAAAGGAATAATCCTGCGCACATCGTGGTTATATTCGGCATTCGGAAACAACTTTGTTAAAACAATGATCAAATTTGGGAACGAACGGGAAGTACTAAATGTCGTCAGCGACCAGATTGGAACCCCAACCTATGCCAGAGATCTTGCAAAAACTATTCTCGACATAATACCTCTATCCATGGAACAATCCGGAACCAGTATATTCCATTATTCCAATGAAGGAGTGGCCAGCTGGTTCGATTTCGCAAGGTTCATTATCACCTTTTCAGAAATTAAATGCGATGTTAAACCTATCCAAACGAAAGATTATCCGGTACACGCAGTCAGACCTCACTTCAGTGTACTTAATAAAGCGAAAATAAAAGAGTACTATAATTTACAAATCCCATATTGGAGTGAAAGTGTTCAGCATTGTATTCTGAGACTTAAACAACAGACTAATTAAATTTTAAAATATGGCAGTAATTGACTGGGCACAATTCAAGGATAATTTCCAGTATTATGATAAAACTATCATAATTGAAGTTATTGATCTGTTTTTTGAGGAATATGATAGCAGGATCGCTGCCCTTCAGAAAAATATCGATGAGAATGATTTTAAAGCGTTAGCGTTCAATGCACATAGTCTTAAAAGCGTAATTTCCAACTATATGGCACCCGAGGCACTGGAAGTAACGCGAAAGCTTGAAGAGTTGGCAAAAAACAAATCTGAGGGTGAGATTAATGATGCATTCTCCAAATTAAAAGTTACAACCAGGGAGTTAGTTGACGAACTGAAAGACTATGTAGCTAAACTGGATTAACATAGAAGAAGATAAGGTTGTTATTAGTCAGGGATTGTACAGGTCTTTGTGAAAAAAACCTAAGATATTGCGAATCATCGTGCAATACGATTCTGCTTTTTTGTCAGAAGGGGATTGTTCCAGAAACAAGGAAAAATGGTTAAGTGCCTCACCCCACCGCTGCAATTTAAAATAGATCTCCCCTTTAAGGAATAATGCCTCTTTGTTAGTCAGAATAGACTGATCACTGAGTATTGCCAGCGCTTTTTCATGAGCATTTTGCTCAAGTGCTGCCCTTGCCTGATTAATAATGTCTTCTATCTGTATCACTTTGTAAATGCATGAAGTAGTTTTCCCAACTGACAGGCTAACAATTTTGTGAGTTCGTACGAATTTCCCATTGCCTCTTCCAGTGATAACGGGCCATCCGTTATTGAGAAAATTCCGTCAAAAAGTGCTGTTGCCTCCGGCTTTATTGCTCCTCCGATTGCAATTACCGGAATTCCGGCCTCCCGGGCAGCCCTGGCAATAACAGCGGGTCCTTTGCCCTGGCAGGTCTGCAGGTCTATACACCCCTCCCCCGTAATCACCAGATCACATTTTTTTAAATCTTCGAGAACTCCCAAAAGTTCAATAATCAGTTCCGCACCACTCACTATTCTGGCATTGAAAAAAGCCACCAATGGGACTGCTATTCCTCCGGCAGCTCCCCCTCCAACCATTCCAGCTATTTTTTTTTGAGAAGATTGCTCAAGAATATGCATGTAATTTTCCATTCCACTTTCCAGCTCCTTAACCATCAATGCCGTTGCCCCTTTTTGAGGAGCGTAAATTGCAGCCGCACCTTCCGCGCCTAGCAATGGGTTCGTTACATCGGTAGCAATAATGATTTCGCAATTCAGGATTTCAGACCTCACGTTGGTGGTATTAAGCTCATTCAACCGGATCAACCCATTCCCACCCTCAACTATTTCATCTCCTGAAATATCGGATAAGCCGAACCCCAACGCTTTTAGCATCCCAATTCCCCCATCTACCGTTGCACTGCCCCCAATTCCCAATACAATCTTCTGTGCCCCACTGTTGATCGCCGCCAAAATTAATTCGCCGGTTCCACGGGAGGAAGCTATCATTGGATTTAATTCTGCAGTTTCCAAAAGTTTCAGACCAGAAGCTTCAGCCATCTCGATGATTGCACACCGGGATTCCGGCAACCAGCCAAAGCGGGAATCAATTAATCGGCCAAGCGGATCATGAACCTGAACAGGAATAAATACGCCATTCAACGAATTAATTATTAATTCATTCGTTCCATCTCCACCGTCAGCCAACGGATGTTTGATAATCTCCGGAGGGGTATCTCCCATCAACAAACCCTCTTCAATTGCATTCGCAAAATCGGTAGCTGAAAGTGACCCTTTCATGGCATTTGGAGCAATTAATATGCGCATCGTTGCAATTATTTTGATAAGTCAGCCATCAGACCGCGTAACAGATAAAACACCTTTAACATTTTTCAGTTTTTGTATCAGGAAATCAAGATGTTCCAAATCATAAACAAAAACCCGCAAAGTCCCGTCAAAAGCCTTGTCTTCAGAATTTATAGCTATTGAACGCATTTGAATTCCGATCTCTTTCGATATAATCCGCGAAATATCAGTGACGATACCCGAACGATCAGATCCTGAAATATGTATTGCTGCCTGGAAAGAGTTTCTTTTTCCGGTGTTTCTCCATTTTGCCTTGATAATCCGGTAGGGATACCGCTCAAACATCTGTTTGGCATTGGGACAATTTACCCTGTGAATCTTGATCCCTTCAAGAATAGTCACAAATCCAAAGATATCGTCACCAAAAATTGGATTACAACAAACGGCCAGCTTATAATTTACATCTTTTAAATTATTATCAATCACCAGGTAATCATCACTATTATCAAAGGAGAGCTCTTTCACCTCTTGCGGCGGCAGCATTTCGGTTAGTTTCTCCTGTTGCGACTCCTCCCGTTTACCGATAACCTGCTCTTTAATTTCGAGTGTATCAATCTTTCCAACCGAAATATTGAAATAAAGATCGACGGCAAGCTTTAATTTATAGTGTTTTAAAATATCTCTTATAACGGTGTCATTGAGATCAATTTTCCAATTTTTAAATTTCCGTCTTAAGATCTCCTTCCCATTCTCAGCCTCTTTCTTATGATCTTCATTTAAACTTGCCTTTATCCGTGTTTTAGCTTTTGAGGTAACCACAAAATCGAGCCAGTCGAGTTTGGGCTTCTGATTATTGGAGGTTTCAACAGATATCTGATCCCCGTTTTTAAGCACATACTTCAGGGTCACCAATTTGTTATTTACTTTCCCACCGACGCATTTATCCCCTATTTTAGAATGGATCTCGTAGGCAAAATCGAGCAACGTTGCACCAGCCCTGAGTTTGAGCAGATCACCCTTAGGGGTAAATACAAAAATCTCATCCTCATAAATATTGACCTTGAAATCATCAATGAAATCTACAGGATTGAGCTGAGGATTCTCCAAAATCTCACGCACATTCCGGAGCCATTTGTCAATCTCCTCGCCTCCTTTACCCCCTTTATATCTCCAGTGTGCCGCAAGTCCGTTCTCTGCGATATCATCCATCCGGTGGGTCCGGATCTGCACCTCGACCCATCTTTTCCCAGGCCCCAGCACGGTTGTATGCAAAGACTCATAACCATTTGATTTTGGATATGTTATCCAATCCCTAAGCCGGTCAGGATTAGACAGGTACTCCTCCGTAACGACAGAAAAAGCCTGCCAGCAGGTGGCTTTCTCATTTTCCGGTTCAGAATTTAAGATGATGCGAATAGCAAAGAGATCGTAAACCTCATGAAAATCGACTTTTTGTTTTTGCATTTTATTCCAAATCGAGTAGATCGATTTGGTCCTTGCCTTCATCTCAAAATCAAATCCCCGGCTTTGAAGTTTCTTCTCGATGGGAAGTACAAATGCAGAAACAAAACTTGCACGCTCAATTGCAGTCTCTTTGAGTTTTTCAACAATAGCGTTATAATCTGTCGGATGAAGATATTTTAAGGCAAGATCAAGAAGCTCGGAATTCACTTTATACAGACCTAACCGATGTGCCAAAGGAGCATATAAATGCCACGTATCGATAGACAAACGCTCACGGATCTCAGCAGGCTGACTGCCTAAGGTACGCATATCCTGCAGCTGATCGGCAATCTTAATTAAGATCACCTTCACATCGCCTGACAAGGTGAGCAACAGTCTTCTAAAATTCTCACTCTGAAAAGCCAGATTCCCGGTGTTTAATGAATTGATCTTTATCATCCCGTCCAGAATCACCGCTACATTTGATCCAAACCGTTTCTTTACCACCTCCGTATTAAATTCAATTCCTCTGGAGCCAAAAACATTATGTAACAGGGCCGAAATAAGTGCATCGGTAGATAATCCCAACTCAAGAACAGCGATTTTAGCCACAGTAATCGAGTGATTCAGAATAAATTCTCCCTCGTTCCACACGGCATTGCCCAGGATTTCAGCAGCAAATTTAAAAGCTGTGTCAATCACTGGCAGATCGGTTACGGGTAAACTCTTGGAACACTGAAAGATCAGCGCCTGGTAAGAATTTTTTATTTTTTCATCAAGTATGAGATCCACAATATGAAAATTTTATTCTCTGGTTATAATAAGGAAAGCAAACAGAATCATCCTTCCAATTCGACCTGCCCAAAATAAGCCGGTTGATGAAAATCGGGAGTCCCGGTTCCAATTTCTGACCAGCTGATATAATGCACAATTGCTGTTTCATCGCCACATTTATAGAAATTGGCCAGGAATTTACTACCTGGTTTTAATCCTATCAGATCAAGGGGAATTGCAACAGTAAGTGTCCAGTTGGAAAGGACCTCCTCCTTCGGAAGAGATTCATTACTCAACGAGGGGAATCTTAAAATACGTGTCAGACTATCCTTGTCTAGACTTTTACGCCCCTGCCGATCAGGACCGTATGCCGATAAGCATACACCCAGCGCGTTAAATTCGAAATTCCGGTAAATATCCCCTTGTTTCACAAAAAATTCCACGCATGAATCCTGCCAGACAGGATCCTGATCCTCCCGGTACACAGCCTTTACATACTCATTATTAACCTGATAATTAAGCCATAACTGTTGGTCATTATACCCCAGATATACCTTAACATCCAAAAGATGTGAAAATTCCTTCCAGTTAATTTTATTAATATTTATACAAGCACCCGAAGCCATCAATTGCTCAACTGTAAATGTAGGGTTATTCGGGTTTAACTCCTTCAGATAGGGTATTATTAATGCTGACATATCAAATATTTTTTCTGCAAAATAGCAGAATTTACCCAAAATTATGCTATTCACTCCCAAAAAATTATAAACAGTGATCTTTGAAATTTAATTGGGTTGAAAAGAGAAAAAAATTCAATAATAATTTGAGTCATAATCTTAACTTTGCCATCAAAATTCGAATTATCGTTGCTATGCCTCAAGTGCTTTTAAAAGAAAAAATATTATTTATCATTAATCCAAACTCGGGCACACGATTTAAAGGTGACCTGCCCGAAATAATTCAGCAACAGATTGATAAAGCTATATTTGATGTTGAAGTATTAATTACCAGGTATAAAGGGGAGGCCACGGAGATAGTCCAACAAAAACTAACCGAAGGATATTGCTATTTTATTGCCGTTGGAGGCGATGGAACAGTGAATGAAATTGCCAAAGTACTGATTAACACTCAAGCCATTTTGGGTATAATTCCGGTTGGATCAGGAAATGGACTTGCCCGACACCTTAAAATTCCGTTGACGGTAAATAAGGCCTTACAAATTATAAACAATTTAAAAACTGAATCAATCGACTGTGGTATAATTAACAGTATACCATTCTTTTGTACATGCGGAGTAGGCTTTGATGCCCTGATCGGGGAAAAATTTGATCAAAAGAAAAGAAGAGGGCTTTTAACCTATATAAAAACGGTCTTCTCGGAATTTTTTAATTATAACCCCGAAACTTATCGTATCGTTATTGACAATGAACAGGAAATTGTTCGCAATGCCTTTCTGATCACTTTTGCGAATGCTTCGCAATACGGAAACAATGCCTTCATTGCGCCCAAAGCTGATATTTACGATGGTAAGCTTGATTTGTGCATTCTTTCACCTTTCCGATTCTATACTGCCCCATTTATCGGGATGAGACTTTTCACAGGAAAGATCGATAAAAGCTCCCTCGTATTCAGTAAACAAGCCAGGAAAATAGTGTTGAAAAGAGAGGGTGATGGCATTATCCATATTGATGGCGAAACCCTAATTCAAGGAAAAGATATTGAATTATCAGTAGTTAGCAGAGGCTTAAGGGTGCTGATCCCATAAGTTAAATCCAACAAAAAAACTCCCCCAATTAATGAACGCCATTTTGGCAGGCAAAAAAAAGTCCCGGGAAAACCCGGGACATCTATTAAATATTTCTATAACTATTTAAATGACAAATAATTATTAAAATTCTGAATTTAAAATATAGGGTTCTGCATTAAAGAAATAGGTTTTATTCCCTGCTGAAATTTTTCCTGTATTGCTATTCGATCTGAACATCTGCCCGCGGTTTTCAGAAACTTTCTGGTCGGCTGATAAAGAATCATCAGAACTCCAGTATGAACTATCTGCAATCCATTGTGCAATTGCATCAATAACCTTTACTTCTGCAACTTCCTCTTCGTTATTGGCCACCCATGTGGTCAAATTTCTGTTTAATCCATTCTCATTCTTAGGTTCTGCCTTTACCTCTTTGGAAATACTATTTAAATCTGATGATGAATTGTTGTTTGCATTGACTTCTGTTGCACCAAGTAATGCACATAATACAGTTACGGAGATTCTACTTTTAACTGACATGATGTTGACAGAATTGTTTTGCTTTTTCATTTTTTGTTACTCTTTAATTTAATTATTACTAACTGACGATTAGATTACACAAAGCGTGCCAAACAAGATATTTGTTTATCATTTAGGTGATTAGTAACATTTACTTGACAAATAATTAACAAAAAATCATAAATTAAATGAGTGATTTCCAAAGGTTTTATGGCTTATTTAAGGGTTTATTGAAAAAGTTTGGACTCCTTAAAAGTCAACTTCCACACCGATAACCAATTTCAGAAAAATGGTCTAAACAGAAATATCAATTTTGCATAAAATGCACTATATCAATATATTAAATAAGATATTGAATTTCGGGAATCTTTTTAATCCTAAACGCAATCCGCCTAAAAAATGGTGGTAAAAATCTTAATTAGAACAAGTCTAAATACGCGACCTTATTCAAACCGGAGAGAATCACTTGGGTCCGAATTAATTGTATGCCATAATTGTCGGTAAATTGTAAAAACTGCCACCGTAAAGACTGCCATAAAAACAAACAGGTAGTTTGTCAGGCTTAGGGAGATGTGATAGGCAAACCGCTCAAGCCAATAATATGAGAGGAGAAAAGCAATCGGCAAGGCAATGATTCCTGCAATTGTTATGAGTTTAAAAATCTCTTTTGATAATAGCAATACCAACTCCTTTGTTCCGGCTCCGAGAACTTTACGTATTCCAATCTCCTTTGTCCGGAATACCGTAGTGAGCGCCAGTAAGGAATAGAGGCCCATACACGCAATGAAAATTGCAAAAAATGAAAATACGACAGCTACCTGGCCGGTTGACTCTTCCTCCTTGTAAAATTCTCCAAGACTCTCATTCATTGAAAATTGAAAAAACGGAACATTTGGATAGACTTTCGCAAGATGCATCTTTACTCTTATAACATCTTCATTCTTAACTGGTTTAGAAAACCGAATCGTCGCAAACTTGATTTGTTCTAATCCGCCGGGGAAAATAATGAGTGGCTGAATACGGGTATGAAGTGATTCAAAATTAAAATTGGCAACAACACCCTTAATAATCAAGCAAGGTGTCGAAGTGTCTCCGATTTTTCGGAATATCGTTGCACCAATGGGATTTTTTAATCCGAGATATTTCACAGCTTCTTCATTGATTATCACATCCGCAGTATCCCTGGTCACATATTTTTGCCGGGCAAGACCACCTTGGATGAACTTCATCCCATAAGTCTGGAAAAACATGGAATCGGTTTGCATCGTATACATCATTAAATTGCTTGTTCGATCATTCCCATTCTGTACACTCTGCATAGCCAACACCTTCCCAGGAACTCCACTTGAATATGTAATACTCTCAATATCTTTTAGTTCCATTAAAGCCTCCCGAAATCCTTGCGAGTCTCCTTTTAGTCCAATTACATTTTGAATCACCAGGAGCTGCTCTTTCTGAAATCCAACACCCATTTGCTGAACAAATCTCAGCTGACGATAGATCGTGGAGGTCGAGTAGATGATCACCAGGGAAAAAACGAACTGGATGATTACCAGGAAACCACGCAGCCCCTTACCACCGGCGCTGAACTGCTTTTGAAAACTTAAAATGGCAGCCGGGCTGAACCGGATAATATAAAATGCAGGATAAATACCTGCAATTAAACCGGTCAAAAATGTAACACAAAAAATAAATGGTGAAATTTTAAACAGCAGCATCTGGATATCGCGGACCGGGATTTGCCGCGAGAGAATGGTATTTGGATAAACCAGCTCGACAATCACAAGTGCGAAAAAAAGTGATATAAAACTAATGGTAAGTGATTCAGCCAATAACTGCCTGGATAATTCCCTTCGCTGTGAACCCAGGATTTTCCGGATTCCAATTTCACGCACTCTCCCTGCCAACTTGGCAATGGAGAGGTTCGCGTAATTTATGCATGCAATCAGAATGATCAGTATCGAAATTCCGGCAATTATCAAAAGCGTTTGAATATTCACGTTTTGCGAATTTTCGTATTTAAGATGCGAAAAAAGGTGGATGTCAGAAACCTTTTGTAACCGAAGAACAAAATACTCATCCTTTTCCTTCATCTCCTTAATGGTCAATCCCATCGATTTTTCAAGGTCGTCACCTGCCTCTTTTAAAAATCCGTTGAGAAGTTTTTCTTCAATCGCTGATAAACCCAGATATGCAGAAGCTGCATGCTTTTGAAGATCTGTACCGTCCCTAAACCGGAAATAAGTATACAGATAAAGTGAGGTCCACCCCATATCGGGCAATACAACCGAAGAGATCGAGACCAATGACTTATAGGTGAGATGTGAATTTGCCGGACAATCTTCAACAACACCTGTAACTGTCCATTTTTTATTGTTTTCCACTGTAAGAATTTTTCCAATAGCTCCCCCTGGAAACAACTGATTGGCTAAAGTGCGGGACAAGACAATTGAACGGGGCTTGTTCAGACAGGTTTTTGGATCACCTTCCAATAATTTAAAACCAAAAATATCGAAAAACGTAGAATCTACATATAATAATGTTCTGCGGTCAAGTAAAGAGGCGACTGGTATGGTAACGGGGATATCCCGGTCATTTTTAAAAATACGGCAGGCTTGTTCAATCTCGGGAACGTAAGGCTTTAATCCACTTGCAAACATAGGTGAAGTAACAGCGACTTTGGATTCCAGACCACCTAGTTTTGAATCAAGATATACCCTGTAAAGCCGGTCTGAAGACGGGTGAAAAGAGTCGTATTTCGATTGTTCCCAAACATAAAGCATCACCATAATTGCACTGGCCATACCTACCGCAAGACCGAATAAATTAATGAAAAAATACTCCTTGTTTCTCAGTAGATTTCGGATAGCAACAATCAGGTAATTTTTCATGGCGCTATTAAAAGTTTGTAACTGCCCGTGTATAGCTCTCTGTTACAACATGTCCATCAAACAAATGAATTATTCGGTTTGACCGTTGAGCCTGCATCAGGGAATGTGTCACCATGATGATTGTTGTACCCGCTTCATTCAGTTTAATCAACTGCTGGATAATATCTTCACCATGTGTCGAATCGAGGTTTCCTGTAGGCTCATCAGCAAGAATTACGCGTGGTTTTGAAATTACTGCCCTGGCTACTGCGACGAGTTGCTGCTGCCCTCCCGAAAGCTCATTCGGAAAATAATTGGCCCGATGTTTAAGGTTGAGCTTTTCCAATACCTGATTAACAAGTTCGGTGCGCTCAGCCTGCGCCATTTTTTGGTACACCAGAGGTAACTCTACATTTTCCCAGACAGTAAGGTCATCAATGAGGTTAAAACTCTGAAATATAAAAGCAAAATTACCCTTCCTTAAATCGGTCCTTTTCCGTTCAGGAATCTCGGAAACAGATTCTCCGTTTAATAAATAATTGCCCGAACTCGGCGAATCAATAAGCCCAATAATATTTAGCAACGACGTTTTTCCGCAACCTGAAGGCCCCATAATGCTCACAAATTCCCCTGCAGAAACTGTCAGATTTATGTTGCTTAGCGCTTTTGTTTCAACATCTTTATTCCTGAAAACTTTACTGATATCGATTAGTTTGATCATAGTTGTCTGTAAAAACTGTAAATTTAGATGCTATCCCGTAAGCTTACCGGTTACTAATTCCAGATCTAAAGTAGAAAAATAAACTTATGATTAAAATTTATATTAAATCATAAATCATACCACTAATTTAACTCCTTATTTTTTAAAGGATTACCAATTGACTTAAAAAATTAATCGTCCGTAATCGTACAATTAATGACCGATTTCGTACATTTACATATCAAAATCATAAATTAACTTTCATTATGGATAAGATTGGAAAAATTTTGGCTGTGGATGATAATGAGGATATTCTTTTCTCGCTCAGGCTCTTATTAAAGCCACATGTTGAAAAGATTGTTACCTCCAGCTCGGCTACCTCGATTCCGGAATTACTTCTCAATGAAGAGTTTGATGTGATTCTTCTGGATATGAATTTTACAAAAGATGCGATAAGTGGTCAGGAAGGGTTTTTTTGGCTTAAAAAAATTCTGGAAATTGATCCTGAAGCTGTTGTACTTTTTATAACTGCGTATGGAGATGTCGAGAAAAGTGTCAGAGCGATCAAGGAGGGGGCATCGGACTTTATCCTTAAACCATGGCAGAACGAGAAGTTATTAGCCACCCTGAATTCTGCACTCCAGTTGCGCCGGTCGAAAAAGGAGATTGATCACCTTAAAAGCAAGGCCAAGGCAATTAATAATATGATGAACCGAACCTTCAAGGAGTTTATAGGCACTTCATCTGAGATGCAAAAAGTTTACACGGCTATTTCAAAGGTAGCATCAACCGATGCCAGTGTCCTTATATTGGGAGAAAACGGAACCGGGAAAGAACTTGTGGCAAGAGCACTGCACAGTAATTCGAACCGATCTGACGAGATATTTATCAGCGTGGATCTGACCTCGATAAGTGAGACACTTTTTGAAAGCGAGCTTTTTGGCCATATAAAAGGCTCATTTACTGATGCCAAGATCGACAGACCAGGTCGATTTGAAATCGCGTCTGGTGGAACGCTATTTCTCGACGAGATAGGGAATCTTCCAATGCCTCTTCAGGCCAAGATCCTCACCGTACTCGAACGACGCGAAGTAACAAGGGTTGGGTCAAATAAACCTATACCAATAGATATCAGGCTTGTATGTGCCACCAATATGCCACTGCACCAAATGATCGAGGAGGGAAAATTCAGACAGGACCTGCTTTACAGAATAAATACCGTGGAGATCGATCTCCCCCCTTTACGGGAACGTTACGGTGATGTTCCATTGCTGGCGACCCATTTCTTCCAGATCTACACTAAGAAATACAAAAAACCATTGCGAGGCTTTACCAAAGAGGCAATGAAGCGGCTTGAAGAGGCCGAATGGCCAGGAAATGTGCGGGAATTACAACACGTTATAGAACGGGCGGTAATCATGACAGAATCTGAATGGATAAATCCCCATGACCTGCAGATGAGAGTATTAAATAAACCAGCTGACGAACTTGAGTTTACTGATTATGACCTTGATAAAGTTGAGAAATCAATTATTGTAAAGGTAATGAAGATGCACCAGGGAAATATTTCAAAGGCTGCAAGTGAACTTGGATTAACACGCACTTCATTGTACCGTAGAATGGAAAAATATGGTCTCTAAAAACTTTAGGATATCTTTAATAATCAGGGTATTGTCAATTGTTGCCAATGCCTTCCTGATTATGTGGTTCATATTTACCACAAGCTATTTTTTTACCACCCTTCTGGCTGTTGGGATTGCCATCTATCAGGTGATTAAACTTATCCAATTTGTTGAAACAACGAATACCTTACTGACTAATTTTTTGGAATCGCTCCGATATTCCGACTTCTCAAGAACATTTGAGATTAAAGGGCTGGGATACTCGTTCGACCGACTTACAGAATCTTTCAGCGTTGTCATCAATGATTTTAGAAAAGTCAGGGAAGAACGCGAACAAAACTATTTTTACCTCGAAACGGTTGTCGAGCACATCGGTTTTGGTTTGATCAGTTACCGTGAGGACGGGGTCGTTGAACTGATCAATAACTCAACCAAAAAACTGTTCAGAATCTCTTCCCTGAAGAATTTAAGGGAGTTGGAAAGTTTTTCTCCGGAGTTGGTCAACAAATTAATGACTATTTCAAACGGTGAAAGTGTTATGGTGAAGATTCAAAAGCAGGATACGAACCTTCAGCTGGCAATTTTCGCTACTGAATTCAAGGTTGCCGACCGGTTAATCAGAATGGCTACCATAAAAGATATCCAGACTGAACTCGAGGAGAATGAGATGGAGAGCTGGCAAAAGCTGATCAGGGTGCTTACGCACGAAATCATGAACTCGATAACACCTATTGCGTCTATTACTCAAACGCTTAACTATATGATTAAAGATGCAAGATCAACCTATACCAACTCATTTCAGGATGAAGGGGAACTTGAAACCATAAATGAGATTGAACTTGCCATTGAAACGATTCATAAAAGAAGCATCGGATTACTTCATTTTGTGGAATCGTACCGCGATCTTACACGCATCCCAACTCCACGATTTACCATCTTTCCGGTGCGGACCCTTTTCGATAATCTTAAAGGACTAATGAAGGAAGAGATCCAACGGCATAATATTGAATATATTACATCTATAACACCTGAAAATCTTGAACTTTCCGCAGATGAACAGCTCATCGAGCAAGTCTTGATAAATCTGCTTAAAAATTCGATTCAGGCACTTGAGGATACCGAAAATCCGGTTATTGAGTTAAAAGCCATGACCGACTTAAATGGCAAAATTATCATTCAAATGATCGATAATGGACAGGGAATTCTGCCTGAGGTACTTGATAAAATATTTGTCCCATTCTTTACCACAAAACCAAAAGGATCGGGAATTGGACTAAGTTTATCGCGGCAAATTCTTAGATTGCACAGAGGTTCACTCACTGCACATTCAGAGCCGGATGTACAGACCGTATTTACTTTAAAATTTTAATTAACAATTGTTTAATTTGAATAAGCTGAAAAAAATAGGCTATAGTTTCTTACTGTTCTGCACGTTACTTGCAGCTTTAATCGCATATGTGGATATTTCAATTTCCAAAACCGGAAACCAGTTTTGCTATAATTCAATCGATCAATTGCCACATAACCACTGTGCCATTGTTCTGGGAACCAGTAAATATCTTATAAACGGAAACCGAAACCTCTACTATACCAATCGAATCAAAGCAACCGTTGAACTCTACTTCTGTGACAAAATAGATTATATTATTGTGAGCGGAGACAACCGCAACAGAAACTATAACGAACCTATTACGATGTACAATGA
Source organism: uncultured Bacteroidia bacterium (assembly GCA_903904515.1). Taxonomy (GTDB): domain Bacteria; phylum Bacteroidota; class Bacteroidia; order Bacteroidales; family Prolixibacteraceae; genus JAAFHB01. The sequence goes on along the minus strand of CAIVCR010000067.1, from coordinate 10,230 downwards.
TCTGGTTTCAGCCGGAATACCGGGAAGAAAAATAATCCTTGATTATGCCGGTTTCAGGACACTCGATTCGGTAGTTCGGGGAAAAGAGGTTTTTGGACAGGAAAAATACACCATTGTTTCGCAATTATTTCATAATCAACGGGCTATCTATATTGCCCGAACCAAGGGCATTGAAGCGATCGCCTTTAATGCAGAAGATTCTTCGGGAGATCTTGATCTCAAGGTTCATTTGCGGGAGATCGGAGCCCGAATGCTCGTCATCTACGATATGCTAACCGAGAAGCAGCCTCATTTTTTGGGGGAGAAGGTTGTGATACCAAAGGAATAATGGGTTAATGGGTTAATGGGCTAATGAGTTAATGTGCTAATGGGTTACGACATGAGCAGAAAGGTTCCCACTATATGGTTTTTTGTATTGTAATTAACCTTTGTAGCCCCAGGATTAAGTCCGCCTAGACCCATGAACCTGATTTACCTTATTCGATTAATCACAAATGTTTTGCTCTGATAATTAGCATATTAACACATTGGCATATTAGCACATTGGCATATTAGCACATTGGCATATTAGCACATTGGCATATTAGCACATTGGCATATTAACACATTGGCATATTAGCACATTATCAAATTCTCAAATTCTCCCCTTCTCCCATTCTCCCATTCGTTCCTATCAGCCTATCTAAAACCGGATATTATACTTCACCTTGAACTTCAATGCACTCTCATTCATCACATAGCGCTCCATTGGGCGTGAGATATTTGAGGTCCAGACAATAAAAATCTCATTCCCGGGATGGACGATCCACTGAAACCGCGACTGGATCCCAATAGTCTTTGAATTATTATCGTACTGAAGATAGTTATAGAGGGTGATATCGGGACTAAACAGGATATTGGCATTCACCTGATAAATGCGCGCAGAAAAATTGCCAGCCGGAAGAGTCACATCGTTTTGGCTGTATTTTATCCCAACAAAGAAGGGAACTGCAATCTTATAATTCACACCAACAGAGTAGTCTTTACGCGATCCGCTATAAAAATCACCCCATGAATAGGTTGTTGATCCTGAAAAATTACGACTGCCGGCAGTTAGAAAATTCAAAGAGTTGCGGAAAAATTCATACCGTCCTACAGGAATCACATAGTTTGAGAAGATATGAAAATCTTTCTCCAGGTTTTCATTATTCTGACTTACCGACCATGAAAACTCTTCCCCTGATTTAAAACGCAGATAGAGCGGGGAATAACTGATCGTTCGGGTTTCAAGGACATTTGAAAAGTTCACGATATTATCGAATCCTATCCCCGAATAAACCTGCAGCAGTCCCCATTTATTTGGACGCGGTCCGATTTTAATATTCCCGTAGGTCTCTTTGATATTGGTCCGGGGAACAAACCCCATTCCGGCAACAAAATGCTCTCCAATCTCGTGGTGGCCGAGACTAAAGTTTAGAAAATCATTTGGATAGGAAAACGAACCACCCCATGATCCATCGTTTCCTGACAACCCCGCGGTACTAGACTTCAATCCAAATAAGATTAATGAGACATTTTTATTCCCGTGAAATTTTGAGGTTGCCAGCTTCAAATCGACTCCACCAACCATATTTTCGCCCTGGGAAACAGCATTTCCGTAAGTTCCAATTACCCCAATCGACGAAGCCCCATTGATATTCCTCGAGATCCGGGCTACCGAAAAATTGGAGTTTCCTACTGAATGCTCATCATTAACATGCATCACCCCGATATTCCATTTGCCAATGGTCCCGGTGAGCTTACCTGCATAATTGATCTGTATGGGTAACCCGTTATTATCAAGCCCCATCCGGCGCGAAAGAAACGGCATAATCGATTTGCCACGTGAATTACCATCATCACTTTGGATTCCAAATGAAAAATGGCTCGAACCATCAAGGAAAAAGTCCCTTCGCTCCGGAAATAAAATATCGAAACGGGTAAGGTTGATCTGCCGGTCGTCAACCGCTGTTTCGGCAAAATCGGTATTAAGCGATCCTACCGCCTTTAAACTCGGGGTAATCTGGTAAAACAGATCCAGCCCGCCATTGCCATTATATTTAGTTCTGTAGTTGTATTTTGTATTCAATCCCCCAACGGCATACGGGGCAAGATCGAGCCCTATACCCTGACTGATGTGCTGAATTCCTTCGATCAAACCGGCATCGGAAATCTGAAACTTGTAGTTGTTGATGTTCGCTGATGGCCAGTAGGATGACTCCATTTTCCGTTTAATATGACGGATGAATTTTATCCCCCATGTCGAGAGCTCCTTGTCAAACCCGATAGTTTTAAAAGGGATTGCCATCTCGGCTTCCCATCCGTCTTCCACAATTCGCGCCTTCGAATCCCATACCCCATTCCAGTCCTTATTAAAAACTGCACCATTTTCGCTGATTGTTGCATCCCCAAAAGATCCTCTGGGACCGATCTGAAACCAGTATCCATTGCGGTGATCGAGAAAAGTATCGAGAATAACCTGTACCCGGTCATCGTTTCCTAGATTTGCATCACGCGCCAACTCCTTTGCCGTAATCTTTTTGGGATCATCGAAACACTTCATCCCTACATAAAGATGATTGGCATCGTAACACACATAAATCAGCGTTTTCTCAGAGACAGGTTCTCCGCGGTTGGGTTCCCGCTGATAAAGCTGATCAATTAGTGCCGCATCTTTCCACGCATCATCATTTAGCCATCCGTCAATCTGGGGAGGTTTATTGACAAAAACAGCCTTAATGGAAGATTGAGCAAGACCAACAGCCGAAAGAAACAACAATATGGGAAGCAGCAGAAAGAATCGATTCATTACTGGGATTGATTTTAGCTTTCTGACTACATTGCAATAACTTACCTTACAACTGTTTACAGTATGATTGATAGAGAAGCGATTTAATACAGAAATTGGAAATCAGGGTTATTTTACAAGCAATGAAAATAATAAAAAATATAACTCAAGACCGAATTTCCCGCGTCGCATATTTGAATATATATTATCCAGAACATGTTATACAACAATTTTATAAAAATTCTATTCTTATTTAGACTGTATTAAAATAATAATTGCATAACTTCGTATTAATTCCCGGAAAATAGTGATCAATACCGGGGTAAATAATCAATACTATTCACCATTAAATTAGGAGGTAACTTTATGAAAAACAGACTAATGTTATCAATTGCCCTGTTCTTTGTACTTGGGCTCACTACGGCATTCGGGCAGGAGTGGTCGCCTGCTCAGAAAGAGGTATGGAAGAATGTGAACACCTATTGGGACATCATGGCCAAAGGTGATGTGAACGGATTTTTGGAGTATTTCCATGCAGATTATGCAGGCTGGGAGAATGGCGAACCGCTACCATCCGGCAAGGAGGAGACCAAAAAATGGCTAACCTTTGCATATCAGGGGATGAAAGTGCCTATTTATGAGATTAAACCCGTGGCCATTAAGATTCACGGAGAAGTGGCCATTGTCGATTATTTTTATATGATGGTAAAGGAGAACAAAGAGGGTAAAAAGAGTCCGGAAAGTGGACGTTGGACCGATATCCTGATGAAACAGGGAAACAAGTGGGTTATAATTGGTGACCACGGTGGCCGGGATAAAAAGGAATAACTAACGAGGTTTTAATCTCGAAGCAAGTGACCCGGTGACTATTCAGGATTTGAACAGTCACCGGGTCACCTTATTAAATGGGAGATCTAATTATTCTCATCGCCTAATAATAGCGGTTTTGATGAATGGAGAAAATATGAGAAACGGTGTTTAATTAAACTTTTAATTGCAATTGCAGGATATTTACTTTATCTTTTTGTGGGTTGGATGGTAGCATAATAGATGGAAAATTGGGATAATAAAGCCTTAATTCAATTCATCTATAAAAGTAAGACATTCATAAGGAACAAAATACATTTTGCCATTATCGCAGGAAACAATGGCATATTTAATATTATTCTTAGTATACTCTAAATCATTAAAGATTTGAATTTCGCCAAATAATGTATTATCACTTATAATAACAACGCCATCCTCATTTAGATACTCAATGAAGAATGCCTTTTGCCAAAATATTTTGAATAAATTCATATTTGATTGGTTTAATTCAGATTTGCAAATATTCTGTTAGAACTAATTTATTATAATACAAAAATAGATAGGTGACGAAGGATTATATTACACTATATTAAATTTAATTTACATAATTCCCACAATCAGTAAACTAAACTTACTAACCCTAAATGAATTGTGAATACAAAGTTTAATTTAGTTCAGAATAGAACATAAGTGAATTAAAAGGGACAAAGCACAATAGGCTATCATTCAGTCAGTTCCCTAAATCAACATCTTTTCTGGCACTTTTAATCATTGATTGAGCCTTTTTGGATACCAGTCGTTTTTCAACAGATGCTTTGGTAGGTTTTGTTTTAAACCGCTTTTTTTGAGGGGTTAGCGCCTTCTCCAAAAGAAGATAGAACTTCTCGATAACTTTCTCCTTATTTTTTAACTGGGAGCGGTCGGTCTGGGCAATCAGCACCAGCTCCCCCAGCTTATTGATTTTATTGATGAGTTTCTCACCAATGATGATTTTTTCATCATCGGTTAACAGGGCCGAACTGGCGATATTAAACCGTAATTCCACCTTTGAACTCACCTTGTTCACGTTCTGCCCTCCAGGCCCGCTGCTGCGTGAAGCCTGAAAAACAAACTCATCTTCAAAGTTTCGTTCACGAAAGTTCATAAATATATTTCATTTCAAGGTTCGATAAGTTCTTTCGCGAAAGAATTTCCTTTACTTAATTTTTCGATTCCCGAATCGAGTCTGCTTTCGTTTCGTTTGGAACTAAGCTCATGATTGGTAGTGCAAAGCGAATTATATTCTTGCAATGACAGAATAACTACCCCACTATCTTTACCTCTGCGGATAATCAGCGTCTCGAAATTCTCGGTCACCTTGTCAAGATATTTTTTGATATCACGTCTAAAATCGGAAATTGAAGTTGTAAGCATATAATTAGAATTGTACAAAATAACGTACAAATATATGTACAAAATTCATCTCTAATTTCTCAATAATCAATTTTATTTTTTCGTTGTAAAAAGTGGGTTAATTTTGGATGTTAAAAATTCAAATAAATACCATTATTAAAAATATGGACATTAAAATTGAACAGAGCTGGAAGGAGCAACTTAAGGGTGAGTTTAATAAACCATACTTCACCGATTTAACCCATTTTGTGCGATCGGAATATGAAACTCAAAAAATCTATCCACCCGGCAAGCTGATTTTCAATGCGTTCGAAAAGTGTCCGTTTAACAGGACAAAGGTGGTTATCCTGGGGCAGGATCCCTATCATGAGCCCGGACAGGCACACGGTCTTTGCTTTTCGGTTCCCGACGGGATTAGCTTCCCCCCTTCTCTTCAAAATATATTCAAGGAGATTAAAAACGACCTGGACATTCCGGTTTCAAGGTCAGGAAATCTGGAGCGATGGGCCGAGCAAGGGGTATTCCTGCTTAATGCCACTCTTACTGTGAGGGCTCACCAGGCAGGTTCGCACCAGAAAAAAGGGTGGGAGACTTTTACCGACAAAGCGATTGAACTCCTGAGCAATTCTCAGGAGCATCTGGTATTTATGCTATGGGGTGCGTATGCCCAGCGCAAGGGGGAACTTATTAACGTAACCAGGCATCTGGTTCTAAAATCGGTCCACCCCTCTCCGTTATCTGCTCACCGCGGATTTTTCGGAAATCATCAGTTTAGTACAACCAATGAATACCTGATTAATCACGGAAAAGAACCGATTAACTGGTAACTCTCAGGTCAACTTATTGAGCAGTATTACTGACAACTCTTTCGTGACGATTTTGCCAAATGCGCTAGCTGCTGCCACAAAATGCGGGGCACCCAGATGTGCATCAAGGTGCTCTTTGCTTTCCCAGTTTTCGATAAATGTAAACCTTCCGGGATTGGTTACATCCACGTAAAGATCGTAACTGATGCAACCATCTTCTTTCAGGGTTGGTCCAATCAAACCAAGACAGACCTCTTTTAATTCTTCAGCCCTTTCCGGGGACGTTTCTGCAATTGCCACAACATTTAAAGTGTTTACGCTCATATTTTAAGTTGTTATTCGTATAAACTTGGAGTTCTTTTTAGAGCCCAAGCTGATTCAATAAATAAGTTCCCGCAAGGTATGCAAAGTACTCGAGAGTTGTGAAACAACAATATCAAAAAAGATAACTCGCCAAATCAAGTGTCCTAATTTTCGTATAAAATGGCACGCAAAGACGCAAAGTCGCAAAGTTTAATTTGCTTTTCACATTGTTATTTATATATCATATATTCAAGACTTTAAATGGCTTTCGACGTATTTATTTGAATTTTTTTTGTTGTTTTCTTTGCGCCTCTGCGTCTTGGCGTGAGAAACGAATTATATTGGAGTTCGCAAGGCATCTTATTCCGAATTCATTTCTTACTAAGATATTTTTCAGCCTCAATGACCTGATCAGGTTTCCCTAAATCCATCCAGAGGGTCGATTGATCATGATAACCGATAATTGAATTCTCTCTGGCCAGCCGCAAGTAGAGTGGGATCAACGAAAAGGAACCTGTCTCGGTGATCATGTTAAAAATTCCTGGTTCAATTAATTGGATTCCGCTAAAAGCAAATAAATTGGATTCACGGCCAGTGCGCGATTTAATCTCCTCCCCTGTCTTGATATTTCTCCAGCCCGTGAGTTGCATCGTCTCATCAAAAACAAGATATCGGGCAGTTTTCCTGTCACGCACTGCCAACGTGGCTAACCCTCCCCTTTCGTGATGGTATTGAAGCAATAAATTAATGTCCATATTGCTCAGAACATCGACATTATAAACAAGGAAAGGCTCCTCCCCTGTCAGCCATTGAGCCGCCTTTAAAATACCGCCACCGGTATCCAACAGTTGATCCCGTTCATCAGATATGGAGATCTTTAACCCGAAATTCTGATTAATCTCCAGAAACCGGATAATCTGATCTCCAAAATGGTGTACATTAATTACCAGATCGTTACACCCTGCTTCACTGACTTTTTCGATTGCCCGCTGCAACAAAGTTTTGCCAGCGACCTCTACCAGAGCTTTGGGACGATCCGCAGTGTAGGGATAAAGACGGGTACCCAGCCCTGCCGCAAAAATCATCGCCTTCATTGTGAAATTTATTTCAAATTATCGTGTAAACAAGCCAAAAATATTGGTTTCATTTCTTTCCCTGCACCTTCACACTTTCAAATCTTCAAATTTTCAAATCTCTTTCGGTTTACAAACCTGTTTCTCCTTCATCGCCAGGCGTCCGCATTTCTTGCATTCGAATTTGGGAACTTCAGGCTTAACGTAATCCTCTTTTTTGCACCTTTTTTTTGACATCTTGTTTTTCAGTTAATTTAAGGATGGGCAAGCCGGTGTGTTGTTCAAGATGAAAACATTACCAATCATCCTACAACTTCACGATTAAACATTAACCGTTAACCATTATACATTAACCATTATACATTAACCATTAATATCCTGCTCCCGATGATGGATAACAACCCGAACAGGATATTTGTTTCTCAGGTAGGTCGCCATTCGTTCTGCAGAATAGACAGACCGGTGCTGTCCGCCCGTGCAGCCAAAACTTACTGAAAGATGGGAAAATTTCCGTTCATTATACTTTTCGACTGTCCGTTCAACAACTGAAAAAATTGGCTTTAGGAACTCCTCCATATCCGAATCTTCTTCAAAAAATTTAATTACAGCCGCATCCTTGCCTGTCAACGATTTATACTGATCATATCTGCCAGGATTGCTCACCGAGCGGCAATCAAAAACAAACCCCCCACCGTTTCCTGAATGGTCGGCAGGATATCCCTTTTTAAAGGAAAAACTGGTAATATCAACGGTAAGAACCTCCTGCCGGGGAGCAATATTTTTGAGAATTTCGGCACTGGGAAGTGATTTCATTACTCTGATAAGTTCGTGTAAATGAACAGGTAAATCAATCTTACGAAGGACTATCTCCAGGTTAACCAGTGCAAAAGGGATACTTTTCAGAAAATGTTCCTTTTTCTCATAAAAACCCCTGAAACCATAGGCTCCCATTGCCTGCATCATCCGAATTAACACATAACCATAAAAATACTGTCTAAATTCTTTGCGGTCAACGGGATGAATCAGCTGTAGTTCATCGAGATACTCGTCAATCAACATCTCCCTGACCAGTTCCGGAATATCGGCTTTCGAATCGTATAATAGTGAAGCGAGATCATATTGCAATGCACCCTGCCGGCCACCCTGATAATCGATAAACCACGGTTCATTATCGCGAAGCATAATGTTTCGGCTCTGAAAATCGCGGAACATAAAGAAGGTGCTCTCTGCTTTTAACAGATAATCGGTAAAGGAGGTGAAATCGTCTTCGAGGAGTTGTTCGTTAAAGGATATTTTAGCCAGTTTAAGAAAATAGTATTTAAAATAGTTCAGATCCCACATCATCGATTGTCGGTCGAAGGCTTTACGGGGATAACAGAAATCGTAATTCAGATCCTTCCCTGCAACAATCTGTATTTTAGGTAGTTCCCGGATTACTTTACGGTAAATATGAATGATTTTATCCGAAAATCCCTCAGTTTCACGCACCGAGCTCAAAAAGCTAAAAAGGGTTTCATTACCCAGATCTTCCTGAAGATAAGTACATTCAGTTGGATTATAGTCATAGATCTCAGGCACCTTAATCCCTTTTAATTTGAAATGCCTGGAAAACTCGATAAACGCATTGTTTTCCTTCACATCGTCATTCCAGGTTCCGATGGCATTAAAATGTGGACTTGTGAGCCGGATATATTCGCGGTAGGATCCCGAAGGGGGTAAAATTTCAACAGCAACATTCTCTTCCTGGAATCTTTTCCTGTATAAATCGATTAGATCTTGTTGGGTTTTCTTTTTCAAGTTTTTTTGTATTACATCTGCACAAATATAAACCAGTGGGAATTAATAAAAGCTATCTCACAGTTAAAATATCTGTTTAACTTTTTACTTTTATACGAATTTCTTAAAATCTATTTAATTTGACTTCAATAAATATGAAAAATATTCAAAAACAACAGCTTGCGGTAGTTTGGGCAAGTGGAGACGTTGAGGTGGCCGAAAAGATATGTTTGATGTATACGCACAATGCTTCTGTTCAATGGTGGTTTGATGATGTAGTTCTGATTGTCTGGGGACCATCGGCTAAACTACTTGCTGAAAATACAGTTCTGCAGGAGAAAGTGAAAAAGATGATTGGTGATGGGGTTAAATTGGAAGCGTTCCTTGCTTGCGCAAATATGTATGGAGTTGCAGATCAGCTTAGCTCATTGGGAATTGAGGTGAAAGGGATGGGCTCAGTGTTGTCGAACTACCTTAAAGAAGGATGGAAAGTACTGACTTTTTGAAGTTTTTAGATCCCGATGATGCACTGTCTGGTACCAAAATCACAGGTGTCTCTATTCATAAGCTAAAAAAAGCTGCCCCTAAAGGGACAGCTCTTGATCTGTTTAAAAATGTCGAAGAATTATTTTTATAAAAATATTCTGTTTATTCTGCGATAACTTCGAATTCGAAATCGACAATCACATCGCGGTGGAATTTCACCCTTGCGGTATGTTTACCAATCTCTTTGATCGAATCTTCCTTGATCAGGATTTGCTTACGATCAACTTCGAACCCTTTTTCTCTTAGTGCTTCAGCAACCTGAATGTTATTAACCGAACCGAAGATCTTGCCAGTAGTACTGGTTTTAGCTCCAACGGTAATAACAATAGCTTTGAGCTTTTCAGCCAGGCTAAGTGCTTCATCTTTCAGTTTGGCCTCTTTATGGGCACGCTGTTTTTGATTTTCAGCAAGCACCTTCTTTGCAGAAGAGGTGGCCAATACTGCCAATCTCTGGGGGATCAGGTAATTACGTGCGTAACCGTCTTTAACAACAACACTATCGTCTTTGCTACCCAGATTTGTTACGTCTTGAAGAAGAATGATATCCATTTTTGTATCTCCTAATTATTATTTCATCAAATCTGTTACATAAGGCAGCAACGCAATCATCCTTGCGCGTTTTACAGCCTGTGATACTTTACGCTGATACTTCAGGGAAGTACCGGTAAGACGACGTGGCAGGATTTTACCCTGTTCGTTTAAGAATTTCTTTAAAAATTCT
>CAIVCR010000066.1 GCA_903904515.1 uncultured Bacteroidia bacterium | reverse complement strand
GACCTCCCCCAACCCCTCCCAAGGAGGGGAGTAAGGCACTGATTGCTGGCCAAAAGTCTCCCCTTTGGGGAGATTTAGAGGGGTCAAAAAGGAGCAAACTGGAATTTTAAGTAGTACATTATAGCTTACCTATTACTTTTATCTATTTATTTCCCTTTCCCCTATTGCTTCTTTGTCGAATTTTGTTTTAAAACCAGCTCTATCGCCTCGTGGAAATGATTTTCCAGAACGAGTATTTCGCCGGTAACCTCTTCATTTGTTCCGCGGCTTAGGTCGATCAGGCTGCGGATAGCCAGCATTGCTGCTTTACGACAGATAAACTCAATATCCGAACCAGTAAGCCCTTCTGTTTTCAACGCCAGTTTATTGAGTTGAACTTTTTTCCCGAGAGGTTTATTCCGCGTATGGATTTCGAATATTTTCTCCCTGGTTTTTACATCGGGGGTGGGTAATTCAAAAATCAGGTCGAACCGGCCGCTTCTTAACAGAGCAGGATCAATGAGGTCTATACGGTTTGTAGCAGCAAGTACAATAACGCCCTTAAGATCTTCTATTCCATCCATTTCGGTCAGGAATTGTCCGATCACCCGCTCGATCACCCCAGAACCTGAGCCATCACTTGTCCGCCGTGGCGTGAGACTGTCGATCTCGTCCAGAAACAGGATGCAGGGGGAGGCCTGTTTAGCCATGCGGAATAATTCCCGAACCCCTTTTTCAGATTCCCCGATATAACGGCTTAAGATCTGCGGCCCTTTGACAGAAATAAAATTCACTCCGCTTTCGCTTGCCAGCGCCTTTGCCAGGTAGGTCTTTCCTGTGCCGGGCCTTCCATGAAGTATGATCCCCTTCGGTGGTTTGGTATCTGCCTTTCTGAACAGATCAGCATATTTCAGAGGCCATTCAACGGTTTCCTTGAGTGCCTCTTTGATTTCATCCAACCCGCCGACATCATTCCATTTTACATCGGGCACTTCAACAAAGACTTCCCGAATTGCGGATGGTTCAACCTCTTTCATCGCATCAAGAAAGTTATCCATTGTGACCTCGAGTGACATCAGTAGTTCGTAGGGTATTTCTGCCATCTCAAAGTCAATTTGAGGCAGGATCTTCCGTAATGCAGTCATTGCAGCTTCGCGGGCTAACGCTTCAAGATCGGCACCTACAAACCCGTGGGTGATCTCTGCCAGTTTCTCCATGTCGACATCCATCGAGAGTGGAATTCCCCGGGTATGAATGTGGAGAATTTCGAGTCTCCCTTTTTTGTCGGGAATGGAGATCGAAATTTCGCGGTCAAATCTACCAGGTCTCCTTAATGCCGGATCGATTGAATTTGGAATGTTTGTTGCACCGATCACAATAACCTTTCCCCTCGACTCCAATCCATCCATTAGGGATAATAATTGGGCGACAACGCGTTTCTCAACCTGTTTCTCGCCACCCATATCTTCCCTTTTCGGGGCAATAGCGTCAATCTCGTCGATGAAAATGATCGATGGAGCGTGTGCCTGGGCCTCTTCAAAGAGTTTGCGAATCCGTCCTTCACTTTCACCATAGAACTTCCCCATTATTTCAGGACCGGAGATATTGATGAAATAGGCATCTGTCTCGTGCGCCACTGCTCTTACAATGAGTGTTTTGCCTGTTCCTGGGGGGCCATAAAGGAAGACCCCTTTGGGGGGTTGAACACCCAGCCGTTCAAATATCTCAGGGTATTTAAGCGGGAGTTCAATCATTTCGCGGATCCGTTGAACCTGATTCCCCAGACCTCCGATATCCTCATAGGAAACCTTGCTTTTAGACACTCCGTCCTGCTTTACCAATTCAAGTTGAAAAGCGGTATTGGGATTTATCAGTACGACCCCTTCAGGGCTCGTGCCGGTAACTGTATATTCAACGGTGCGTGACCCAAACAGGCTGGCCCGTACTTTATCCCCCTTGGTTACGGGTAATCCGTTAATCAGCGAACCAATATATTTTGCATCATCGGCCTTGAACAAAGAGCCTGACTTTGCATCGGGTTTAAGTTTTATTTTTGCAGCCTGTTTGCAGACAGAACGGCTTATTTTCACCTTTTCATCAATTCCGGCCTGCGCATTTTCACGTGTAATCCCATCTATCTGAATGATCCCCTTATCGCGGTCTTCCGGGAAACAGGGCATTATTTTGACCGGAGTGGCCCTTTTACCTTCAATGATAACCACATCACCACTCTCGAGAGCAAGTACTTTCATCTCTTTCGGATCGATCCTGGCGATTGCACGTCCAACATCCTTTACCAGAGCCTCTTTTACCCGAAGGGAAATTTCTTCTTTCATCCGAATATAATTTATCCTGTTAATTTATTTTTAACCCATCAACTCTTTTTTCAACTTGTTCAAAGTTTCCATCCCTTTAATTTGTTCTGCAAACATTGGCACTTCAACTCTGTTTAAATGACTGTATGATGAATCAATCTCTTGTAAATATGGCAATTGCCCTGCTTTTCTTCGTTTACAAAAATCACCCTCCTCGGATACCATTACATTGTTCACAATGAGTTGTCGTGGAATGATTCCCGATTTATGAAGATCCTCCAGCAGCCTTTCGGTCTCCATAATCGCCATTGCTTCGGGGATACAGACCGGGATGAACTCGCATTTTTGCTTATCGCGCAACAGGTTTTCGATTCTTTTGACCGTTTTTTTCAGATTAAAAAGAAACGTATCGACCTCATCCTGGTGATATGATCCGGCAAAACTGGTAACCATGTAACGGTATTTCCACCTCATTTTAGCGGCTACTTTAATCCATTCATCGAGTAATTTTGGCGATGAAATCAGGCGTAATGCATGGCCGGTAGGGGCGGTGTCGACAACATATTTATCAAATTTTCCCTCTTCTATGAAATCAATAATCGTCTTAAAGCTCATCACTTCATCGATTCCCGGTATTGTTAGGGTGAGCATTGAATCGATATCCTCGTTGTCGAGATTTGTGGAGGTCTCCAAAAGCTTTTTCATTTGGTTCTGGTGTTCAGCTTTAAATGCCGAGAGCGCCTCATTAGCTATCACTTCAATGGCCGAAAGGTTTTGAGTTCCGGTTACTTTCACCACATTAAAACCAATCGGTTGTTCAAGGCAATCCGAGAGTGAGTGTGCAGGGTCGGTTGATATCAGCAAGGTTTTGAAATTGGCCGATAATTCAAGGGCACTGGCTATGGCACAACTGGTCTTTCCAACACCCCCTTTGCCGCCGAAAATGATAAGTTTCAGATCGTTGTTCTCCAGGCCGGAAAGTGCCATAATCGCTATTTTTTTATCCTGATTTCGAGAATGCCGTTGGTAAATTTATGACTTAAATTCTCAAGATTCGTTTTTACCGGCAGGAGTAATTCCTTTCGGTAAGTTCTGGTCTTACTAACAGCGGTGATTTCAAGGATATCTTCTTTCAGATCAATCTTAATCTCATTCTGTTCAACGCCGGGCATCTCTGCAATAATCATGATTTCAGTCTCTTCATCAAAGATATCGGTTATTGGTTCCCGTTCTTCGTCAACCTTGGGTCCTTCAGGAGTTTTGCGGATGTTCCCAAAAGTTTCCACCTTGGGAGAACCGCCACCGGCTGTGTTGATCGTAAAGCCGTAAACACCTTTCATCCCTTTTCTGAGATGATCGAAGTTGATTTCACCCTCCTTGCTGATTCCCCCCTTTTCCTCGAGCTTTCCTGCCAGGTCAACCAGTTTTTCAATTCCTTTGAATAATCCGCCAAGGCCAAAAAGGTCAAAGTTGGCTTCCTCTTTTTTCTCTTTATTGTTATCTTTTTCCATCTTAAGTAGTGATATTAAGGATATTTAAAGTTACAATGTTTTATTGAGTGATTCCAGTTTTGCAAGGCGTGCTTCCAGTAATTTCTGCTGATAGAGTTCTTCCTCCCGTGCTTTTGATGAAAGGTAGGGATCGTCCTGCCACCAGTTGATACCCATCTCGAGGGCTTTATCTACGCCACATACTAAAAGCCTGATTTTGATTGTCAATAAATCAACATCGGCTATTTTGATCTGGATATCGCCGACAATAACAATCCCTTTGTCTAAAACAAGTTCCAGAACATCCCGAAGTGATGAGTTACCTGTTGAGGTATTAAGTTTTGCGTCTGCCATAATATTATTTTTAGTACTGTATTTAAGAGCTATCTCAGTGTTCCGAGTGAGCCCAGATTAAGATTCAGATCATCCTCTTTCAGACCAAATACCAATCTGAGTTCTTCAATTTTTGTCTCAATTGCCTCAAGGTTTAATCCAAGTTTCTGGGTCTCCATTTGAGTTAATTCGTCTCTCTCCACACGTCTCATAGCTTCTCTTTCCACTAAATCAACAATGAGCTTGATTAAAGTCAGGACCAATTGTGCCAGTCCGCCTTCAATTTGTTCCGGAGTGTCGGCATTGATCATTTGATTAATATGTTTTTGAGCCTGTTCAATCTGGTACTCCAGTTTCTGCATGTAAACCTCATCTCCCAATTCATTGACATTGACAGAGTCAACTCGTTTCCCTTGTTGAATGGATAGCCGGGACAAGGAGACCACAATTACCCGAAGGGAAATTGCGAGCATATCCAGGTCGGCAATCCTGATGATGATATCTCCATGAACTACGGCACCTTTATCAATGACGGCATCCAAGGCATCACACAATGTTGTATTTTTATTTTCTGAATCAGTCATAAATTGTAATGGTTAAGCAAAATGGTAAGAAGGCCATGGACCGGTAATTTCAAAGTCGATTCCCAGCGGATTAAACCGTTCCTTTAATTGTTCAGTTTTCACTTTGAATTCTGCTATTTCCGGCTCTTCTATCAGATAAAATCTATTCATAATCATCTCATTAGACAGAAGAGTGAAGTCTTTATCCAGAACTTTTGCTTTGAAATGTGTGACGGCCGAATTCGCTAAATATTCATTTATTTCATCTGTGATTTTTGCCAATTCCCGCTCTTTGATCTCTTCGATTTTATACGCTGTTTTCTTTTTTGCAAAAAAAGCGAGCCCTTTAGGCAATGCATCAGCCTCTCTTTTCTGGACTAAAAGTTCCACATTTTCTTTCTCAAGAAAATCCACGAAAACATCCTCATCCAGGAAGACCTTTACTCCCCATTCCTCTCTTCCGGATAAAAATTTCAGACTTTTTCTGAATTTATCAAGATTTTCATAGAGGGTTTCCTTCAATTTCTCCCGGGTTCTGAATATTACACCAAATTGCATTGGTATTACCGGGAGAACTGAAGAGCCGTCCGACCTCATTGCCTGTTCAATCACCTCTTCGTGAATCAGGACCTTTCTTTTTATCCAATCCAAATCCTCTTCAGCTTTTTTCTGAATCTCCGCTGAACTAAATTCTTCCAGAGGCACCTCGCTGGTTATTGCTTCCAATTCCAGGTAAGGGATAATCTGAATCTTCTCCTCTCCGGACATGGTTTTATGAACTTCAAGTGTTTCATCAGTCCGAGGTCTGACACAATATAGGTATAACCCTGCTTCCATACAATTGAAATTCAAATTGTGATTAATAGTCGATCGACATGGTTTTAAATTCCGGCTTTACCCCTTCCGTTTTTGCGGGTTTTGTTTTTCCGGTTTCAGGAGTGTGCATTTCTCCTGCCTTCTCGTCGTTATATTGCTGGATCTCCTTTAACCGCCCCTGGACAAACTCGAGACGGAGCAAAATCCTGATCTCTTCACTTTTCAACCGGTTACGCTCTTTTTCGAACATATATAGCTTGATAAAATCTGAATCCTCCTTATTGGGAATCCCCGATTTATTGACATTCTGCATCGATTTAATGCTTTGAAGTCCTTTTATGGCGCTTGATATTGGCATGATGCTAATGAGTTATGAGTTATAAATGATGAGTTATAAATGATGAGTTATAAATGATGAGTTATAAATGATGAGTTACAAGTAAATAACCGTCTATTTATCAACTAGATATAAAGTTCAATTAATTCATCAACGATGTTTTTAACCTTTTCCTGATTGGTCTTTGAACCGATCCGGCTGGTTTCGGAGGTAAGGATATCCTGACAGATCTTTCTGAAAATTTCGCGCGATTCTGTCGGGGTTGTGTTGAGTGTTGCAAGTGTTTTGGCAATCATAATTGAGCCACGCACAGTTGGGTCAAATTCGGTTTTTCCCGATTCGCGCAACCCCCTGACTATTTTAACAATAGTTTCAGTGTCCTTAAGCTGAAGTTCCGATTTTGCCATTGTAATCCGCAGTTCTGTTTCATAGTCAAAATGATCCAGGTCCATGGTAACCATCCTGTCGCGCAGTGCATCCTGTGTTCTGTTAACCCCTGCATACTCTTCAGGATTTGAGGTAAAGATAGCGCGGAATTCGGGGTGTACTTTCATATAATAATCCTCTTCTTTACCGGCAGATGTGCTGAGCATCCGCTCCTGCAGGATTGGAAGCAGGATGTTGTTGGCTTCAGGGCGGGAGCGTGTAAACTCGTCGTAAATCAGGGTAAAGCCGTTTTTTACAGCAATGGTCAAACGGTTGTTTACCCATTGTTTACTCATGTCTTCTTCGTATTTATGGACCGTATGGATAAATTTATCATCGAGTCTTTTGTATTTGTACCCCTGTTCACTGCCGATCAGATCGGAAGTTTTATATTCGGCATCACCATGAATGATGACAACAGGCCGCCCGATTTTGCTGGCCAGATGCATCGCTACCGTTGTTTTTCCGGTTCCCGAAGGTCCCCTGAAATGGACAGGAAACCCTGCCTTTATATAGGTGAGGCCACGGTTTGTAATATCTCTGATATAATCGGTTTCCACAAAATTCGACATTGGCTTTAGCTCCAATACGGTGTTCATTTCATTGTTATTGCTCATGGTGCGTTTTGATTTATTTTGTTTGAATTTAGTTGATGGGATCCTGTAACTTACCCCTTGTTAAAGATTAAATCCATTTTTTGGCAGCTGTTCCATTACCCTTTTGTAGGTTGTCCTGGCCTCTTCGATATCCCGCATAATTTGTCCCTTTGCCTGCAAGAAGGCGTCTCTTTTCTCTTTAAACTTAATGATCGCTTCCTCCCTTTTCAATAAGCTGTTTTTCATGACAATGGCAAAGTTCTTCATTGTATAGGTTTTACTATTTATTTTAATCCTATCCCGCCACAAAAAGAGCATGGAAGGCCTGAGCCCGATTTCCCGGTTCCATTGCACTGGGTACATTTAGTCTGACTTTCGCAGTGAATACTCCCTTTCCCTCCGCAAACAATGCATGGTATCCTGGCCCCAAGCGGATTCTTTCCTGTTCCAGAGCAAAAAACACATTTTTTCAAAGGTTTTAACAGCTCAATTTTCCCGGTTCCGCTACAAACAATACATTCTGAAAGTGGTGAAAGTAAATTAAAGGGATCCTGGCCTTTCCCATTACAAAATGCACAATTAATGATGTTTGACATGACTAAAAAGGAGTTATCAAAATAACGTTAGGAGTGATAAATAGTAAAAAGGTACAATTTGGCTGATTGACCTTTATTCAGAAACCGTCGTTTGATGATAGAAACCGGAAAACCGAATCAGGTCGGGATTATCGACCTGACTCAGCTCCTGAAATCTATTTTATCGGAAAGTAAACATTCTCTATTTTTTGTACTTTCCCCTCTTCGAGTAAAGCTTTGGCGATAAAACCGAGCTTCATTCGTGTTTCGCCCAGCGGTTCTTCCATTTCGGAGATTTTTACTCCCAAAGGATGTTTGTTGATATAATCGAGAACTTTTTCTTCCAGTGTCATCGGAGTAATTGTTTTTTGCTTTGGTTTTACCTGAACCTCGGCAGTTGTTTCCTTTACTGCTTCAATTGGTGCTTGTTTAACAACTTCAACCGGAGGTGGAATTGGAATTGAGGCTGCTGCGATTACAGGTTCTTCCTTTACAATGGCTTCTTTTGCCGCTTCCACCGGAGTTTCAATGATCAGCTCCTTTTTTTTTTCAGCTTTAACGGCTGCCACTTTTGCTGGTTTTACAACGCCCGTTTTTCTTAACTGAGCGATTGTGTTCTGCATCTTATCCCATTCTGCAGCCCCCTGGCTTCTGTCCTGGGCATAATCGCTGATCAGGGTGTTGCTGTTTTTTTGAATATCCTTAACTTCCTTGCGGATTCCCTTAATCGAGGTATGGATATCTTTCATCAATCCTTTGTAATTCCCCATTCTTGATGCTTCACCGCTGGCCAGATCTTTCCGTAAAGTCTGGGCCATCTTATGATTTTCTTTGCTTATTTCGGATAGCCTTTTCTGAAAACCATGGAGTAATGTCCGGGTGAACTCGATCCTTTCGGCCAGGTTTTTGCCCAGTTCCGCTCTTAGTTCAGCCGACATATGCTGATGATCTTTCTCAAAGTTATCGAGTAATTCATTGGTGTTTTTAAAGATAGCCATAACCTCTTCGTTGATACTTTTGATGTCCTCATTGATGGTTTTCATCAGGGCATTAAATTCGGCCATCCTTGTTTTCTCGTCTTCCATCCGGTCTGCGCGGTTCTCAGTAAAGAATTTATCGAGGTCGGCTGCCATTTCAGATCTTTCCACCGCAAATTCATTGATCATATTGAATGTGGAAGTTTGGATTCCAACCACCTCAGTGCGGATTGATGCGATCGTGTGATGGATATCAGACATTAATCCGTTGTAAGTGCTTATGCGGGCTCTTTCTCCGGCAGCAAGATCTTTCCGAAGTGCCATTGCATTGGCATTTATAACAGCAGCCATCTCCTGATGATCTTTATGGAATCCGTCAAGGGTTTTTTGAACTTCGCTGACAAGTTCTTCATTTTCGATGATCCTTTGTTTGAATGATGCAAGTAATTCGTCACTCAAATTCTTCATTTCTGATGCTAGTCCCATGTTGTTATCTCCTATTTGATTAATGATTATTTGGTTATTTATACGGAAATACCTCTGGCTAATAGTCAGATAGGGTTAATTTCCCGGATGAATTGATTTTTTACTTTTTTAATGTCCTGAATGAGGATTTGATCCCCTTTTTTAAGCAGATTTTCAAGGCACTCCATCATTTTATTGTGCATCTGCTGAAAATCCATGAACGTCTTCATGGCCGTTTCTTTTCTCAGCTCCTGGAGTTTGGAGATCTGAGTGAGTTGTTCTTTGATCAGGCTGATTTTTTCACCGGCATCCTGTGCCGTAATATCTTTAATGCCAAGGAGGCTATCCTTGAGCGAATGGGCTGTCTCTTTCTGGGCTTCAATAAAAAGGAGGAACTGGCTCTCTGCCTCCCGCTCCTTATCGTCCAGGGTATTGAGCATACCCGACATCATGGTGTTGTAATCTTTTTTACGCAGTGAACCATTCCTGGCTACGGTTTCACAAAGTTTTGTATTGAGCAGGTCCCGCTCTTTTCGGAGGTCGTTTAACGAACTGTGGACATTGTCGAACAGGGTGTGGGTTGATTCCGTGATGTTTTCGGATGACTGGAAGGCAGTCTGTATTTTTTGGATCCTGGTTTCGTACGAGCTGATGATGTTATCAAAAAAACCATCAATATTAAGTTCGGGAGAGATATTCATAATGGTTTATTTGTTGAAGGATTTTTGTGGAAATATCCGACGCAAGTGTGGTGAAATTGTTGGATTGGCAATGGAGGAAAAGTAATTCTTGGTAAAGGATGCTTTACGGTATTGTTCCGGAAAGGATTTTTAGCAAGAATAACTACCTAACTGCAAGATGCATTATGCTGCTTTAGCAGTTAATCCAATCGCTTCGGCATATTTCAGATAAGTTTCAACGGAAGCAACAACGATTCTGGCTTCAATTGCAAGTAGTTCGATACCTACTAAAGATACTCTTACCCATGCATCAACAACAACACCTTTGTCCAAAATACGGTCGATAACCTCTACGAGGCTTGAAGAACCGATAGTTTTTTCTACTGCCATGATTTTAATCTCCTATTATTAGTTAATGTATACCGTACTTAAAATTGAAGGGACGGCTTACCTTCTTTTACTTTCGTTAAACATTTGGTTGCGAAATCCATGATGTGCCGGGTTCATCGTACTGCCTGTTTACCTCTTGTGCTTAAGGTCTTGCAATCGGTGTGCCAGAAAATTTCAGAGGAAGAAAATAGAGCTATATGGAGGAGGTAATAAGCTGACAGCAAAGCGTAAAAAAATTGAAATTATTTTTAACCATCAGATGAGTTTCGTGAAAATCATCAATGATCAGCGGTTTTAAATTCAAATAATCGCACACCTGTGCGGAAATGGGTTGGAGAAATAGTGGCCGACGTATCAATAAAGTGACCCGGTGAATGTCCATAATCTGAACATTCAGCGGGTCACTATTCAACTAATCCCGTTGGTTGGAAGAGCAGGATGCTTACTCGTCGTTTTTGGTGACAGATATATCGTATTTTTTCATTTTCCGGATTAATGCGTCCCGGGTTATTCCCAGGATATCGGCAGTAGCCTGCTGATTGTATTTGTTGTTTTGGAGGGCTTTCCGGATGATCTTAATCTCCTGGGTTTTCAGATGAATAACCTCGTTATTAGGTAATACCGCCTCCGTTTTGTGTGGCTTAACCCTGAAATCATTGATCCCAAGGATATTTCCCTTACAAAGGATTATCGCTCTTTCTGTCATATTCCTTAATTCCCTGACATTTCCGGGAAAGTCATATTTTTTTAATTCATCGAAAACCACTTCTGCAACATGCAGGTTCGGTTTATTAAATCTCTGACTGTAAAAATTAACAAAGTGATTGACAAGAGGTCGAATATCCTCTGTTCTTTCCCGTAGCGGGGGTATATGGATATGAAGCGTATTGAGCCTGTGTAAAAGGTCGAGCCTGAATGCTTTTTTCTCAACGCAATTTTCAATGTCATAGTTTGTTGCAGAGATTATCCGGAAATCGGTTCGAATATGACCGGTATCGCCCACCCGGGTGATCACTTTCTCCTCGGCAGCCCGCAGAATTTTAGCCTGCAGGTTTAATGGCATATCGGCAATTTCATCAAGAAACAGGGTGCCTTGATGACAAACCTCAAAATAACCCATTTTATCGGTGATTGCACCAGTGAATGAACCTTTTTTATGACCAAAAAACTCGCTTTCCAGAAGTGTGTCCGTTATGGCACTGCTGTTTACTGCACAAAAAACATGATCTTTCCGGGGACTTGAATAGTGGATGATTCTGGCGATATTCTCTTTCCCTGTTCCACTCTCACCTGTAATCAGCACATTGGCGTCAGGATAATTTGCAGCTGTTATGGCTTGTTCGAAAACTTCGAGGATCAGAGGGCTTACCCCAATAAACTGCCGGTCAATTTTCTCCTCAAGGGTTTTTGAGATTAAGGAGTTCTTCTCTTCCATCTGCTTCAGCTTCCGTTGCAGCTGAAGGTATTTCTGGGTACGCTCAATCGCAATCTGAATATCAATAAAACGGAAAGGTTTTCGCAAATAATCAAATGCTCCAAGCCGCATTGCCTTGATAACCGTATCCATATCTCCATGTGCCGAAATGATAATCACTTCCATGGATGGATATTGGACTTTTACCTCCTTCAAAATATCCAGACCATTCACTCCAGGGAGCCTTACGTCAAGAATCAGCAGGTCGATTTCATGACTGGCTAAAATCTTTTTCCCTTCCGCAGCAGTGTTTGCTTCAAAAGGCTCAAATTCTGAATCGATAAAAAAGCCGCTCAACTCCTCCGTAAATTGCTTCTCATCGTCGAGAATCAGAATTTTTATCTTCTCTTTTTTTTCCATCACTATTTTTCCGTTTGAATTTCCAGAACAAGCTTTATTATCGTTCCGTTTGATTTATTGCTTGATATATCAATTGTTCCGTTCATATCCTTAATAATCTGATAACAAATCGACAATCCGAGTCCCGTACCTTTTCCCTCCTCCTTTGTAGTATAAAACGGGAGCATGATATTATGGAAATCGTCATTGCCTATCCCGATTCCGTTATCTGAGATTTCAACGATCAAACATCTGTTTTCCTGATGTGTCTTAATTTCAATTTGCAGGTCAATGAATTCTTCCTGCTGACTTTTCTTTTCAATCACCGCATCTTTTGCGTTAGTCAGCAGATTTATAATTACCTGTTCAAACTTATAGGTATTTCCGACTATCTGAGGAATTTGCCGGTCTAGCTTCAGGGAGAGATTTATCCCCAGGTGTTTGAACTGCTCGGCAATCATGGAGGCTGCGTTATCGATACTTGTATTGATATCGAATGCAGTCAGAACATAATCGTCATGAGTTCTGGAGAAGGCTCTGACATGATCGATGATGTTTCGGATACGGGTAATATTTTCGAAGATCTTATCGGATTTGAGTTTGAGAAAATTGACATCTACAGTATCAGTTTTGGCAGTCTCAAACAGGATTTTGTCCATCACCATGGAGATGATATTTAGTGGCTGGTTGATCTCATGCGCAATTCCAGAGGCCATTTCGCCCAGGTTGGCCATACGATCAGCATGGATTTGCTTGGTCTCCATTTTTTTCCGGAAGGAGATATCACGGATGATGATCATAAATGAGAATGGTTTCCCATCGGCCCCCTGGATCAGGGTTGAACTGGCTTCACTTAAAAACAGGGAATTATTTTTCTTTCTGATCCTCATCTCAATATTCTGAGCAATTCCTTCGTTCATCGTTTTGGTAATGATATCCAGGATAATCTTTTTCCCTTCTGAGGGTACAAATTCCATAAAATGTTTTCCCAACAACTCCCCTTTATTATCAAATCCGAATAATTCAACACCTATTTCGGAAACATCGGTGATTCGTCCATTGAAGTCAATTAGGAAAATACCATCCGGCGAGGCATTCAGCATAGTCCGGTATTTCTCTTCGCTCACTTTCAGGGTCTGGTCTGCTTTTTTCCGTTCAGTGATGTCTTCGGCTACTCCAAGCAGATATTCGGGATCACCCTTGTCATTATAAATTGGGAGCTTCTTGACATGCAGTATCCGTATTCCCTGATGCTTGGTTGGGACACTCTCCTCTAAAACGTCAATCCGTTTTCCCAATGTAATTACTTCATTGTCTTTTTCAGTGAAAACATCAGCTATCTCTTTAGTGAAAAAATCATAATCGCTCTTTCCCAGTATGTCTTCCTTCGAAATTCCCAGAAGACTCTCTCCGGCTTTGTTGAACCTTAAATAGCGTAAAGTTTTAACATCTTTAATAAAGATCATATTGGGAATATTCTCGACTACGGAGTCGAGGAAAATATTCGCTTGCTGGATCTCTTTTTCTGCCCTTTTACGCTCAGTGATATCCTGAACGGTACCAATACTCCTGAATGGTTTTTCATCCTGATTATATTCCATTCTTCCCTCTGCAAGGATACTGTGTATCGAACCATCTCTGTGTATTACCCGGTATTCAAGAGAGGGAGAGTTGCCGTTTGAAAGATTATTGTTCATATTTTGGGTGAACATATCAACATCATCGGGATGAAGTACTTCGATTAGTGCCAGCGGGCTGCCATCATAGGTTTCGGGATCGATATCAAAAACGCGGAACATCTCCTTTGACCATTTTACAATATTGGTAGTCATGTCCCATTCCCAGCTTCCGATGTGGGCGATCCGCTGTGCCTCTGCAAGGTTTGATTCACTCTCTCTCACAATATTTTCAGCCAGCTTACGCTCTGAAACATCAACCATAACCGTAAGGAAGAGTTTTTGCTCCTGGCTTTCGATTATTTCACCTGAAAATAGTCCGTCCAGGATCTTCCCGGAACGGGTTTTGATCTGCAACTCCAAATTATTCAGTAATCCATTTTTGCCTAATTCTGTAGTTGCCGCTTCCTGCTTTTTCGGTTCTATAAACAATCCCAATTCGGCAGCTGATTTCCCGATAATTTCATTCTTACTGTACCCGGTTTTAACCAGGAAGGTATTATTCACATCGGTAAATATCCCGTCCGGAACGGTTGTAATTGCCATAAGTGCAGGATTACTGTCAAATATTTTATTGAATTTTGCTAATGCCTCCTGCTCTGAACTTAGGTCTTTGCTTAGTCCGAAAATACAATTCTCACCATTCCATTTCCCAAACCAAATACGGGTTTCGACGGGTATTCGCGTGCCATCTTTTTTGCTTAGTGGCAATGGGCATGAATCCCGCTTCATGCCCAGCATATCCCCAAATATATCCTCTGCTTCGGAACGCAACTCAGCAGGATTTAAGTCAAGGACATGCATACTGTATAGCTCTTCCTTTGAGTAGCCAAGTTTATGCGAAACTAAGTCATTGACATAAATAATACGTCCCTGCATGTTCGCAACTAAAATCAGGTCATTCTGTGTCTCAAAAAAAGTGCGGAAATTTATTTCACTTGATTTTAATTTCTCCTCCAGGCTCTTTTGTTCTGTGATATCCCAGTTGGTCCCAATCATTCGAATCGGTTTGGCTGAGCTATCCCGAATAACTAAGCCATTTGCCCGGATATTATGTATTGAACCATCAGGCCAGCAAATCCTAAATTCGGTATCGAATTCCTTTTCACCCTGAATCGCCATTCTGATCTCTTCGTCACTCCGCTTCTGATCATCAGGATGAACTCCATTAACCCATGAACGATAGGCAGGGATGAACCTGTTTTTCTCTATTCCATAAAGTTCAAACATACGGTCATCCCACAGCAGGGTGTTATTTAAAATATCAAAGTCCCAAACGCCGACACCACCGGCCTGCACGGCTAATTTTAAACGGGTAGAAATTTGTATGAGGGCCTCCTCTGATTGTTTACGTATGGTGATATCCCGGATAATCCCTGTAAAAAACCGGCCTGAATCTGTTTCCCATTCTGCAAGCGACAATTCCAGGGGAAATTTCTCTCCGTCTTTACGTAATCCATTAATTTCAAGGGTTTTGCCTATAATATCGAAATCTTCACCATTGAGAACTTTTTCGACATTACCAAGATACAAATCCCGATACTCCTGCGGCAGAATTACCGACAGATTTTTCCCGGCAATCTCATATTCGGAATAACCAAATATCCGTTCTGCACCATCGTTCCAGTCGGTTATTATTCCGGAGCTGTCTGCAGTAATAATAGCATCATTTGCCGATTGGGTAACAGAGCGGAATTTCTCTTCACTCTCCTGAAGTGCAGCTTCGGTACATTTTCGCTCGGTGATGTCTTTATCAATTCCGCGGTAACCTTTGAAATTTCCACTTTCGTCCAGTATGGGAACGCCATTGGTTAGCAGACAAATTTTCTCCCCATTTTTGCCGATATTCCAGCTCTCGAAATCCTTTATTGCCGCTTTACTCGACATGATCTCAGAGAAAATGGCTGTTGCTCTTTCAACTTCCTCGGAAGGCATAAAATCGAACATCGTCTTTCCAATAATCTCCTCACGCGAAACTCCCAAAAGGTCTGATCCTCTGTTTGAACTATAGGTATAGACCCCCTTTTCGTCAACCTCCCAAACCCAGTCTGCCATGCTGAACATGATATCGCTAAGCCTCCGCTCACTCTTTTTAAGGGCGTTATTGAGCCTGGTCAATTCATCGGATGAAGCCTTTAGAAGTAATGAATCATTGATTATGGTCTGTTTCTGTTTGTAAAGATCAAGGAAGACATCGATTTTACAAAGCAAAATATGATTGTCAAAGGGTTTTGACATATAATCGACTGCACCTGAATCGTAACCCTGAAATACTTCTATTTCATTGAAATTGCTTGCGGTAAGAAAAATAACCGGTACTTTGTCCTTCAACCGCTCCTGATTTATTTTTACAGCGAGCTCAAAACCATCCATGCCAGGCATCCTAACGTCGATAATTGCCAGGGCAAGTTCAACATTCCTCGTTTTTTCAAGTGCTTCAATTCCCGAAAGCGCTGTGATAAGTCTAACCTTTACCTTTCTGAGAATAACTTCAAGTAAATAGATATTTTCAATCAGGTCATCAACTATCAGAATATTTGGAAGAGGCTTCATTTCAGATTTTTTATTGAGCTATTGGTTTCAAGGAAATGAATTGACAGAGGTTTAAAACCCTAACGAAATTAATAATTATAATTCCTTTAGATACTTTATTTCAAGAATAATCTGATTTCAGCGTAAAAATCGGCCATTTAGCGAGCCAAAATTATTTTTACAACCGAATTCCTGTTTTTCCCTTTTCAAAGGGAAGATTGGGCTTGTATCATTTATATTCGATGACACCAGTAACGAAAATCAGTTTATAGCAATCGTTTCACCTGATTTGTGCCCCGATCTCACGCTCATAAACGCTGATCAATCGGCTCATAGTTTTTTCTATCTGCTTGTCATTCAGTGTTTTTTCTTTGTCCTGAAGGATGAAACTTACAGCATAAGATTTTTTCCCTGCAGGCAGATTAGCTCCTTCGTAAACATCGAAGATATTCACATTACGCAATATTTGCCGCTCGGTTTTAAATGCCAGCGCTTTAACAGTGCTGAATTTTATCTCTTTATCAATGAGCAGAGCAAGATCACGTTTAACTTCAGGATATTTCAGCAAGGGGGTATAGGTCACCTTGTTGTTTTTGATCGCCTTTAAAATTGCAGTCCAGTTCAGATCACCATACCATACATTTACGTCGATATTGAGATTTTTCAGAATTGAACGACTAACATAACCGATCTGTCCAATCACTACGTTGTTGAACCGGAACTCAAGACCTTCGGAAAAGAGATCAGTGGATAATGAGTCGATGACACATTTTGCCAGGTCCACACCAAGCCGGGTAAGAACATTCTCGACATTTGCCTTCAGGGTAAAGAAAGAGGTGGGCTCCTCCTTAATATTCCAGTTTCCGGTCTCTTTGCTCCCTGTAATCCAGACGCCAATATGTTCTGATTCACTGTAATTATTTACAGGGTTTTCATAGATCTTACTTCCATCGAACTGATAAACATTTCCAAATTCATAGAACCTGAGATCGGAATTGCGAAAGTTTGTATTTCTGTTGATCGCTTCAAGGCCACCAAAAATCAGTGTCTGACGCATCCCATTGAGGTCACTGCTTAATGGATTAAAGAGCTGAACGCAGTTTAGCGCGGGGAATGTTTCAAGGTGTTCGTAATAGGCCAGTTTAGTTAAAGAGTTGGACATTATTTCGCTAAATCCCCTGGCGGTGAAGATTTCCGAAATCAGATTTTGCAGTTTCATCTTGTCAGGATGGGGTGCATGCTGAATAGTCGCCTTAGTGGCTCTGTTTGGTTCAACGTTGTTATATCCGTAAATCCGGAGTATCTCCTCAATAATATCGACCTCCCTTTTCACATCTACACGGAATGGTGGGACCAGAAGGGTTAATCCTTCGGCGCTCTCCCCACTGATATTAATTTCCAGGGAACTTAAAATGCGTTTAATTGATTCCTTTGGCAACTCTTTGCCGATCAGTCTGCTGATATTTGACCAGGAGACTTCGACAGGAAAAAATTCGAGAATTGACGGATCTGCAACAATGTCAACAATGTCGGACGAGATGGTTCCCCCGGCAATCTCCTGAATAAGCATAGCCGCGCGTTTCAATGCATAAAGTGTTCCATTCGGATCGATCCCCCGTTCGAACCGGAACGAAGCATCGGTATTTAAGCCATGACGGCGGGCCGTCTTACGGATAAAAACCGGATTAAAGAAAGCACTCTCCAGAAAGACAGCGGTGGTACTCTCTTTTACCCCCGAATGTAGGCCTCCAAAAACCCCTCCGATACACATGGGTTCTTCAGCGCTGCATATCATCAGATCCTTATCTGACAACTCCCGTTCCATGCCATCCAGTGTGACAAATTTAGTTCCGGCAATGAGTGTTTTAACAATCACCCTACCTCCTTTTATTCCGCCTGCATCAAACGCATGGAGAGGCTGTCCGGTTTCGTGCAGGATATAATTTGTGATGTCAACGATATTGTTGATCGGACTCTGACCAATCGCCTTCAGCCTGTTTTGAAGCCATTCGGGTGATGGGGATACTGTCACATCCGAAATGGTTAACCCGCTGTACCTGGGGCAGGCCTCGGGATTTTCAACGGTTACTGAAATTGGAAGTCTGTGATTATCAATTTTAAATGACTCAATCGAGGGACGGGTATATTGAATGGTTGCCTTTTGACTCAGAAATGCAGCCAGATCGCGCGCTACACCAATATGAGAAGCACTGTCAATGCGGTTTGGAGTAAGGTCTACCTCAAGAACAAAATCGGATTGTACATTTAAATATTCACTGGCTGGAGTTCCGGGCTTTGCATCCAAATTGAGCACCATGATCCCATTATGATCATGTCCGATACCAATTTCATCTTCGGCACAAATCATCCCCATGGATACTTCACCCCTGATTTTGGATTTCTGGATTGTAAATTTTTCAGTTCCATTGTACAGCACTGTCCCCACTGTTGCAACAATAACCTTTTGACCTGCAGCTACATTTGGGGCTCCACAAACGATAGGAAGGTTTTCCTCACCACCCACATTCACGGTAGTTACACTTAAATGGTCTGAATTTGGATGCTGATGGCAAGTGACGACCTCTCCGACAACGAGACCTTTTAGTCCACCTTTAATCGATTCAACTTCGTCGATACTTCCTGTTTCAAGCCCAAGTTGTGTTAAGGTAGCCGCAACTTCGGCGGGAGAGAGTTCAAGATTGATATAATCTTTTAGCCAGCTGTATGAAATATTCATTTTAAATCTTCTGCGTGATAAATAAAAGAGGGGCAAATATAGCTAATTTTCAGCTAACAGATATTTTACCTTCCTGCGAATTGTGTGGATTAGTAAAATTACAGTTCAGTTTATACCGGATAAACTGCTACTTGCTGTTTGCATGTCCCGTTTTGGAAAATATTTCAGTATTTGCATCGTGTCTGGGTCATTTTGAGCGTTTAAAGCATATAAATAGAGTTTTTTTTCGATATTTTTATAAAATCTATTTTATTAATGAGTTGAATTATTATTTTGCACATCCTAAACAGAAGTAAATTTAGGCATGACGTATTAATTTAATCAATTGCAATACAATCTATTACAGATATCCTTAATCGATATATACTATGGCAAAAATCAATAAACCGCGCATTGTTAAAGACTATGACAAGCTTCCGCTCGATGTTCAGGGGCAAATCAAGCTTACTTACCCCCATGGTTTTTCGGGAAGTCTGATCACCTATATCAACGCAAAAGGGAAGGTAGTTTCAGCGCTGCCCTATGAAACGGATGAATTTTATTACCTGGTTCGAATGACTTTGGAAGAGGCCAATAATATCGTTGAAAATGACGATGATTTTAATGATGATGGTATTCTTCGTGATGATTTTGCTTTGCAGGAGTTTGAAGGGCACGATGACGTTGATGAGGATGTCAACGATATTCCTGATGATATGCCTGAAGAGGATGATGATTCGGATGATGACATTTAGCAGTCAGTTATAAATATATCACAAACCCCCGTGAAATGCTATTTCACGGGGGTTTGCTTTTACCCCTGAAAGGGTTTCAAACCCTTTCAGGGGTAACGTTTTAACTGATCATTTACGAATGCAATGATTTCATCTTTCATCCCCGGAGTAAACCAGGTAATTTCGGGATCGCGCCTGAACCATGTTAATTGTTTCCGTGCATACTTGCGCGAATTGGCTTTAATCTTCTCCTTCGCTTGCTCCAGTGTGATCGTTCCATTAAAATATTCAAATAACTCCCGGTATCCGACGGTATTCAGCGAGTTTAACTGACTGAAGGGGTGCAAAAGGGTGGCCTCTTTTTCAAGTCCATCTTCAAACATAGTATCAACCCGCTGGTTAATGCGATTGTACAGTATTTCTCTGTCGCAATTCAAGCCAATCTTTAGCATATTAAAGGGGCGCTTACGGGATTTATTGGTCCGCAATTCTGAAAAGGGACGGCCGGTAATCAGGCAGATCTCAAGCGCATGGAGAATTCGTTTGGGATTCTGAAGATCAACTTCGGAATAATAGGCAGGATCGCGCTCAAGAAGCTCATTTTTCAACGACTCCAAACCCTCTGATTCCATCCTGTTCATCAATTGTTTGCGTAAATCCGGATCAATATCGGGTAAATCATCCAATCCTTTGCAAAGGGCATCAATATACAACATTGATCCTCCGGTCATCAGTACAAGATCTTTTTGGGCAAACAGCTCCTCCAGCTTTTCAAGTACTTCAATCTCAAACTTACGGGCATTGTAATTTTCATGAATGGAGTGAGACCCAATAAAATGGTGCGGAACTGCTGCCAGAGTTTTACCGTCGGGAACGGCCGTGCCAATAACCATCTCCTTAAATATCTGTCTCGAATCACACGAAATGATCTCGGTATCAAAGTAGCGGGCAATATCAATACTTAGGTCCGTTTTACCAACACCGGTCGGACCAAGGAGAATAATCAGTGACTTGGACATTCAGGGAAAAAGTTAAAATAAAGATGCATAACAACAAAGTCCAAAACTAAGTGAAAAACTTCAATCACAAAAGAAGTCAACTCACTTAAATCAGCCTTCACCGATCTATTTGCAATTTAATAAGTTAGCTTTAACCCTTGATGGTTTTAAGATTGATTTTCGACCTACATTACCTCGCCGATCTCACCATAAATCAGGTTCAGATCTTCAAGTTCGCCAAAATCTGTAAATACATTTTGAATTTCGGAGTCCAGATCGGCCAATAAATCTGCATTGTATCTGTTGGAAGAACTTTGAGCTGAAGTACTTCCTTTGCTGAAGTTTACGATAGGCATGTTTAGTTTGTTTTCCATAATCAACTCATTTAATTCAATATACAATGATTTTTGACTGATGACGTCATATAAATAGACTAATTTATCTTCTTTCTCTTTTAAAAAATCCCGAAGCCGTGTATTCTTCATCAGGGGCGCAGCCGCCTCAACCGTCCTCCTGTCTTTAAACATCCTGATTTCCAATCCCCTATCCCACTCTTCGTCGGCTAGAAAGAAGGTGGAAAGTTCGAAGGAGTCAAACTTACACGCAAATTGTATCGCTTCATGCAATTCAAAAAATGTGCTTTCTGAATCGGCGTCAATATACAATACAAAATTCTCAACCTTGTCTGATATGATCCTGAATCTAAATACCATTTTCCTTTATAATCTATGCGAATGAGCTTGCGGAATTGGACCTAAAGGTATATCCGCAACTTGCCGATTGGAATGGAAAAAGTATTAAAAAATGTTAATTCGAAAAAAATAAATCGCAATATTCTCATATATAAATACATGCACTTAAACATAAGAATAAACAACTAAAATGTTCGAATAATAAAAAAGGCCGGGAGAGAGCCCGGCCTTTCTGGAATGTATCACCTGATGTTATTGATTCTCTTTTATGAAATTAAGGCATGAGCCTGCTTTAAACCACTCGATCTGCGCTTCATTGTAAGTGTGTTTTACCAGGATATCCTCTGTCGAACCATTGGTGTGATGCAGGGTAAGCTGCAATAATTTACCCGGCTGAAAAGATTCCAACCCTATAATATCGATTGAGTCATCCTCCTGGATTCGGTTATAATCTTCGGGATTCGCAAATGTAAGGGCAAGCATCCCTTGTTTTTTAAGGTTTGTCTCGTGAATCCGTGCAAATGACCTTGTCAGAACAATACGGGCTCCAAGGTGGCGTGGCTCCATAGCGGCATGTTCACGGGAAGAGCCCTCTCCGTAGTTTTCGTCTCCAACAATTACCGAACCAAGGCCCTCTTTTTTATACGCCCTGGCTGTTGCAGGAACAGTTCCGTATTCACCTGTCAGCTGATTTTTCACAGAATTTGTATTTCCGTTAAAATCGTTGATTGCTCCGATCAGGAGGTTTTCTGAAATATTGTCCAGATGACCGCGGTAGGTAAGCCATGGCCCTGCCATGGAGATATGGTCGGTCGTACATTTACCGCGTGCTTTGATCAAAAGCTTTAGATTTTTTAAATCGTGACCCTCCCATGGTGCGAAAGGAGTAAGCAGTTGCAACCTGTCAGATGAAGGATTTACAGTGATTTCGATTCCCTGATGATCGGTAGATGGGGGGATTAAACCTGCATCTTCAACAGCGAATCCCTTTACCGGCAAATCGTTTCCGGTTGGTGGATCAAGTTTAACCTGTTCACCGTTTTCATTGGTTAAGAAGTCGGTTACAGGATTGAAATCAAGCGTACCTGCAATTGCGAAAGCGGTTACGATTTCAGGTGATGCCACGAATCCATGCGTTTTAGGGTTCCCATCGGTACGTTTGGCAAAGTTCCTGTTGAAGGAGGTCATGATTGAATTCTCGGGCAAATTGGCGGCATTATGTCTGGCCCACTGTCCGATGCATGGTCCGCAGGCATTGGTCATTACGATACCTCCCATCTCCTCGAATGAGTTGAGAAAGCCATCGCGCGCAACGGTATAACGGACAAGTTCAGACCCGGGAGAGATCGTGAATTCGGCTTTAACTTTGAGGTTTTTGAGCCTTGCCTGCCGGGCCACAGAGGCTGCACGGCTGATATCTTCATACGATGAGTTGGTGCACGATCCGATAAGACCTACTTTCATCTCCATTGGCCACCCTTTCTCTTTGGCAACTGTTTTGAATTTTGAAAGCGGAGTCGCTAAATCGGGGGTAAATGGGCCGTTGATATGGGGCTCAAGCTCTGAGAGGTTAATCTCGATCACCTGATCGAAAAATTTCGCAGGGTTGGCATAAACTTCGTCGTCAGCTCTGAGATCAGCTGCAATTTTTAAAGCCATTTCTGCAACGTCGGCACGACCGGTGGCTTTTAGATATTCACTCATGCTCTCATCAAAAGCGAACGTGGAGGTTGTAGCACCAACTTCTGCTCCCATATTACAGATTGTCCCTTTACCAGTGCAGGAGATACTCGATGCTCCGGGGCCAAAATATTCAATAATGCAGCCAGTTCCCCCTTTAACGGTCAGGATTCCGGCAACTTTCAAAATAACATCTTTTGGAGAGGTCCATCCGCTGAGTTTTCCTGTGAGATGAATTCCGATCAATTTAGGAAATTTTAACTCCCAGGGAATGCCTGTCATTACATCGACGGCATCGGCACCACCTACGCCGATTGCGACCATTCCCAATCCTCCGGCATTTACAGTATGCGAATCGGTACCAATCATCATTCCACCTGGGAACGCATAATTCTCGAGAACAACCTGGTGAATAATTCCTGCGCCAGGCTTCCAGAAACCAATTCCATATTTTTTGGAGACGGAAGAGAGGAAGCTATATACCTCTTTATTGGTCTCTTCTGCTTTTTTAAGATCTTCTATGGCACCGGTTTGCGCCAGTATCAGGTGGTCGCAATGGACAGTTGAAGGTACGGAAACCACATTTTTTCCCGCCTGCATAAATTGCAGCAGTGCCATTTGTGCTGTTGCATCCTGCATTGCCACGCGGTCAGGATCGAAATTGACATAGGAGACCCCTTTTTCAAAAGGCTGGGCAGGAAATTCGCCCGAGAGGTGAGAATAGAGGATCTTTTCAGTTAAAGTAACAGGCCTGCCCATCAGGGAGCGTAATTTGCTAACTCGTTCAGGTATTTGTGAATACACTTTGCGAATCATATCAATGTCGTAAGCCATATGGTTCTAATTTAAGATTTTAAATGATTTGCAATGTTAACTATTATTGATGAGAAAAAATATCAAAATTTCCTGAACATGTTAACATTTTAATTGATAGTTAGTTTAAATTAGCAGAAAATAATTTACAGATCAATCCTAAAATCACCATGATTTGGATTAAGCCTTTGGTATTCGAAAATATTAAAATTGCGTTCCAGTCTATCCGTGGGAATCTGATTCGCTCTGTTCTGACAATCTTAATAATTGCGGTGGGAATATCTGCACTTGTAGGAATTCTGACCGCTATTGATTCGATAAAGAGCTCAATAACGACTGAGTTTACGCGGCTAGGTGCCAATACGTTTAGCATTCAAAGCAGGAGCATGAATGTTCAGATTGGCAACCAGCATTACCGTTCAATGAATTACAGTTATATTAGTTTTTCCCAGGCACGTGAGTTCCGCGAACGGTACACCTTTCCCTCAACTGTTTCAATCTCAGTTTCTGCAACCCAGATTGCAACGGTGAAATATGAATCAAAAAAGAGTAATCCCAATATTACTGTTCGCGGGATAGATGAGAATTTTTTACAAACTGCCGGTTATGACCTGGAATCGGGAAGAGGGCTTACCTTCAGGGAATCGTTTGAAGGTGATAATGTGGCCTTGCTGGGCTCCGCATTAATTAAAAAACTATTCCCCGGGGATGTCGATCCGTTGGGAAAAACAATTTCTGTTGGAAGCGGGAGTTACCAGATCGTAGGAGTCCTAAAAGATAAGGGAAGCGGATTTGGTAATTCCGGCGACCAGATTGTCCTGCTCCCATTTACCAATGTGAGACAATATTTCTCCCGTCCAAAGATGAATTTCAGAATCAGTGTGATGCCACCATCGCCGCAATTGCTTGAGGCAGCTATGGGGGAAGCCGAAGCAGTTTTCCGCAATATCCGTGGTTTAAATGTGCTGGACGATACCGATTTTGTTATAGAGAAGAGCGACAACCTGGTGAATGTATTACTTGACAATATTAAATATGTTACTCTTGCTGCAACGATTATCGGGTTTATCACACTTTTGGGTGCTGCAATCGGATTGATGAATATATTGTTGGTAACCGTTGCGGAGCGAACGCGCGAGATTGGCATCCATAAGGCGATGGGGGCTAATTCCCGTTCAATCAGGCAACAATTTATGATCGAATCGATTGCGATCGGACAGCTGGGTGGCTTGCTGGGTATCTTCCTGGGAATTATGGCAGGAAATGGTGTTTCACTGCTGATTGGCACCTCATTTATCATTCCCTGGCAGTGGATGCTCGCTGGTGTAGCACTGTGCCTTCTCGTGAGTCTGGGATCAGGTGTACTGCCGGCAATAAAAGCCTCCAAGCTTGATCCTATCGATGCGTTACGGTATGAATAACTGCAACCATCTGAAAAAAATGAAGGTATAAATCAGGATCACTGAAATTCAGATCAAACAGCTGTCTGGATTTTAGTGATCCTAATCAAACAATTCCTGCAAACTTCCGAAATAATCGGACTCCCACCCCTCTGAGATATTCACGTAAGCATCGTCAGGAATATTGGTCTGGTGAACCTCTACGTTAGTTCCTTGCTTATCTGAATGAAGTTTAATCGTCACGATCGAATCGGATTCTTCTCCAAAATACCAGCATTGAACGATCTTTTGATCCGGAACAAACTCAATATTGCGACCGGTAATCTCCCCATCCCATAAGGAGAATTCGCTTCCGGGTTCGGTGCTCATGATCGCCGCTTCGCCTGTCCAGATCTCAATCATTGCGGGATTGGTAAGAGCATTGTAGATATCTGCCGGTGATGCATCCAGCTTAAAATATTTCTTAAATTCTTTCATTTGGTACCATTTATTATCGAAAAATAGACAAATTCAGGGAAATTACAATATTCAATTAAAATTTATAGGCAAATCCGATCGTAAATAACTCCTCGAACTGCAATTTTGGCTTTTTATCAATCACATTACCAGCTCCATCAAATATTGGGAATTTGGTGTTGTAATCATAAATCATCTGAGTCATTATCCGTACATTAATAAACCTGTTTACCTGCATCAATAATACTTGTTCCCATTCAGCAGCTATCTTTTTAAACGGATAACTGTAGTTATTAAACAATTCACCCTTGGTATCATAGGTGATATTCTCTGCAATCTTCCTGTGCCAGTTCGCCTTCACAATAAAACCGGGCTCCCATAGCCTTTTTGTTCCAGGTGATAAACCATAGGATGCTGGTTTAATCAATACAGTGTCTCTGATGTAGGTTGTTTTTGAAGTAAATGGAGAAAGAAACAGGGAGAAATCTTTATTTGGCTTATAGTCAAGACCTAACGAGAAAGTAAGAAATCCGGGAGCCATAAATGCAGAGATTGGATTAACCTTATCCGGGAAGGTGTATCCATTGGCAATCTGTGTCCTGAAGTTCGATTCGGCTGAGTAGAACCACTTTTTAAAAGCCGAGAGGCCAAGCCGACTCTGGATCTCTAACTTATCATCATTCTTCTCCAACCCTCTTGATTTACTTTTACTGATTCCATAGCGAAACTCTGCACTGTTTTCCCATTTCACCTTTGGCTTCGAATAGTTGGCCTGATATTTACTGATAATCAGCGCAGCCAGCGCACTCTCGCCCCCTTTTGCCCAATTGGAGAGTGAAGTCTGGGTAAAACCTACCGAGCCATTTCCCCTTAGTGTCCATGGCGGATAAATCACCTGTTTCAGGTTAACTTTTTGCAGTTTTTTATCGGGTGCTTTAGTTTCAAAAGTGATTGTTTTATTCTGTGATTCCGAAAACCGGGTAAGCTTCACCCCATCATCAATAATCAGTTTTAATTCCCCTTTCCGGTTATTGAGCAGAAGTACACTCAAGGAATCATTTTGCGCATTTTTAAGAAACATCCTGATCGGCCTAATGTTTCTATTCGCAGTCCACATTTCAGCTTTTGAATCAGACAGGTTGGAAAGGCGGATCAAGGAGGAATCGGCCTCGGCATGGGTAACGAGATACTGAAGTGCCAGGCGCAATGAATCATTTACAATTCCGACAGTTTTAGCGTTATAGGCAGTAAGGCGCGTCAGGTTCTGATCAGCCACCGACTTCTTGTACCCCTTTATTCTAACGTCAGTCTTCTGTGTAATCAACTTCGATCGGTAACCAAAGGTAATTTTATCCCGCCAGCGGCTCAACACCGAATCGTTATAAACTTTGCGGTAGGCGATAAAAAGCTGATTTATAGTTGAGTCCATTGAAGAACCTGTCATATTTGCAGGAAACCGCAATGCAGCAATCTTATTATTCACGTTTGTGACAAAGTCTCCTGGCAGGTTTTTTTGTTTTGCCAGCAATAGATTCGTTTCTCCTTCAGGAACATAGGGGGCTTTCGAAAGCTCAGACTCCAAAATCATCATTGGAACAATGATGTTGCTGTTATTCAAACTGTCAAAAAGATCTTTTTTAATGGTCTCAACCCCTCTTTCAATCTCAGCATCAGAGATAAAACCAGGAACATCTTTGACGTTGCGGATATCCTGCGGATTGCGATCCATCATGTAGCTGATTTTCCCGTCCTTCAGGATGCTCCGGAGATTAACAATGACGGTATCCAAAGGATCGTTTTCAGCATAGTTCAGTACCCCTTGAATAGGTTTTTTTAAATGACTGTCGGTGAGGTACCATTCGTTACAGGAATAGAGTAGTTTATTTAGGTACCCTACACTCCACTTTAAAGAATCGGACCCCGGATTTCCAATGATTTGCCCTCCTCCGGAAATCATATTTTCGGCCCGAAGATTACCGGGAAAAAACACGACTAAAAAGAAAAAGGATAGTATTACTGCTTTTCTGATCATGATCAACATCTTTGTAATTTTAAAAGCCAAAAATAGCTAAAAGTGAGTTATATTTGGAATGTTTCCCGAAAACGAGATCTTCCTGAACTGATCTTAAGCAGGGATATCCATTTTTAAACCGTTATACTAATCTTATCCGGAGTGAAAAATTTCAATCTCCCAATCCTGGGCTGCCTGGTTGCATTAACAATAAATGTGCCTAAAATAGCTGCAAAAGATTCTTCGCTTATCATACAGAACTCTGCTAGTAAAACAATATTTCTGTCAGATAGTTCAGGCAAGATAGCACTTCGAATAAACTATTCTGACGGATGCAGGATTGATAAGCTGATGGTAAACGGTAAAAATACACTTGCTGAATCAGGAGCCTTTACAGCCATTCAGCCAAATGATCGTCTGTTCTCATCCAAATTACCGGGTGTGCAGCCTGTTGTAAAAGTCTTCAATAAATCGGTGGTTATAAGTAACATTATTTATGGCGACAGCATCATGCAGGTTAAGGAGAAGTGGCAAATTGCCTCCACACCAAATGGAATTAACTGGGCCATAACACGCCAATATGACCACGACAGAATAGTGGAGGAGATCTCCATGCCTGTTTGGAACTTTGCCAGCTTATCGGTCTGGAAGGGTGGCATCCTCAGCAACGGAGGGATGGTATGGTGTAAGTATCTGACCAGTAAATCTGATGTATTGGGAATGCATGTCAACGGCGCGACCTTCTGGAATCCTGAGAGTGGCGATGGGTTGCGGATTAGTTCAACCTCACCGGAGGGAAAATTTATCGCCTCGAAATTTTTTCATGGACCAGCGGATGAATTCTCGTTTGCGCAGTACCTGACAAACCAGGAACTTCAGCCACGCTATAAACTGAACCGCTTTGTCAATAAAAAAGATGATGTTTTTGCCCCGTTTGCAGTGAAGAAAGAATCCATGACACTGAATATTCACCTGGAATATATCGATTACAACAAGGAATTTCCAACCGGTAACCTACCGGGAATTGATGGTGCTGCTGTACGCGAAATCCGGAATACTACAGCCAGATATGGTGTTATCGATCAGAATATCATGGGAGGAAATGGGTGGATTACCAACTGGAAGTGTCTTCATGAACCTTTCTTTGCTCAGATCGGACTTTTTGTTGATGATGAAAACTATACCCGAAATTTCTCCGCTACCCTTGACCAGGAACGCGATCTGGCAATGACAAAGGATGGAAGGGTACTCTCGAGGTGGCATAATGAAGCGGGAGATGAAATGCCGGGAACATTCAATTCCAAAACAGGATACTACGAAACCCAATGGGGTTATACCATTGATTCGCAAACGGGTTACCTTATAAATACCGCCGAGCAATTTGATCTGAATGGCGATATGAAGTGGCTCAAAGGGCATAAAAAGAGCTGTGAGAAGGCCCTTGAATGGTTGATAAAGAGAGACCGCAATAAAAACGGCCTTTTCGAAATGATGAACAACAGTTATCTGGAGAAAACCTGCAGCGACTGGCTTGACGTCATATATGCCAGTTTCGAAAACGCTTTTGTCAATGCGCAAATGTACCAGGCACTTAAACTTTGGGCAGAATGCGAACAGGTTTTGGGAGACTATAAGATGGCAGAAGAGTACCTCAAAATTGCGGCCAGGCTCAAGGATACATTCAATAAAAATATAGCAGATGGAGGGTTCTGGTCCCCTGAAAAAAAATGTTACATCTACTGGAGAGACAAGGATGGGACCACCCATGGTGATAACATTGTCACTCCGATCTCTTTTGAAGCAATCGCCTTTGGACTCTGTGATGACCCGGGCAGAATTAAAGAGATTCTCGGGAATATTGAAACCCGCATGGTTGCCGAAAACCTTTTTCACTGGCCCTTATGCTTCGATTCTTTCAAAAAGGATGAAGTTGAAAAAGGAAACTGGCCCTTTCCCAACTATGAGAATGGTGACATTTTTACCTCCTGGGGCTACTTAGGTGTCAAGTCGTACCTCAAATATGATCCTGAAATTTCGCTTAAATATGTGAAAAATATGCTGGATCAATATAACAAGGATGGTCTCTCCTCGCAGCGCTTCAGCCGGAAAACACAGGTCGGTATCGGCTCAGATATCCTGGCCGGAAATTGTATGACCATTACAGCCCTTTTTAAAGATATCTATGGAGTCCGCCCAAAATGGAACCGGATGGGACTTGAACCAAACCTGCCGGCAACTCTTAATGGAACGGAATTTGACTATACACTTCGGAGGGTGAACTATAAAATCACATTGAGTGATCAGAACTTCCAATTGAACTCCGATCAATTTACGTTAAGTAGCAGCAGTCCCTTTGGAGCAAATTTCACTGCAAATAATCTGCTTTTTTACCCGGATAATGGTGAGTTTGCCGCTTTGAATATTTCCAGGTCTGCTTCCGGAAGGATAAAGCTTGAGGTGAATAAATGGAACAATAGTAAACCAGACTGGACCGTTTCTTCAACCGACAATTATAAATTTGTGGTATCCAGACTTGTCCCAAATTCAAAATACGGGTTAAAAGTAAATGGGAAATCAGAAAATTCGTACATTGCGGATGAAACGGGAAAACTAACCTTTTCGTATCAGTGCAGGGAGAAGTCAACCTTTCAACTTGTAAAAAAATAGCTGTAATCAAAAAAGCAAGTTCCCGGGAAATGGCAATCAGTATTAAAAGATTCTTCGCTATACTTTCCATCTCCCCGCCATGACCAGTTGTCATTCAGAGCGTAGCGATGAATCTTTAATTTTTCCATGGAAAGTAATGAGTTAAAAACTAAACAAATCTATTAACACGATGAAAAAAACAATTATTGCACTTATTTTCAGTCTTTTATTCGTTGCCAATTCATTTCTGGCTACGGCTGCGGTTCGTCTCCCCTCTATCCTTGGAAGTCACATGGTACTTCAACAAAACAGCGAAGTCAAGCTTTGGGGCTGGTGTGGCCCGGCAGAAAAGATAGCCATCAAAACCAGCTGGGACACTATTACCTATAAAACATCCGGCAATTCGGGCGCCAGATGGATTCAGAAAATAAAAACTCCACCTGCGGGTGGCCCATATACCATTACAATCAACGAATCTACCGTACTCGAGGATGTGCTTATCGGTGAAAACTGGGTATGCAGCGGTCAGAGCAATATGGAGTGGAGCGGTGACCAGGGTCTTAAACAGTGTCTGGATGAGATGCCCAACGCAACAAATCAGAAGATCAGGTTATTCTATGTTTCCAAATCGACCTCCGAATACCCCCAGGATAATTGCGAGGGAAGCTGGAAAGTGTGTTCTCCTGAGGAGATGAAGCATTTCAGCGCTGTGGGCTATTTCTTTGGAAAGAAACTTCAGCAGGAATTGAATATCCCGGTAGGTTTGATTAACAGCAACTGGGGAGGCACCGCCGCCGAAGTCTGGACTCCCAAAGATGAGGTGGAAAACGATGCGGAACTTAGTAAAGCTGCAAAGAAGATCGGTGCACTGGATTGGTGGCCTAACCTTCCTGGCTATGCCTTCAACGCGATGATCAATCCGATCACCAATTTCGGAATTGCAGGTGTTATCTGGTATCAGGGGGAGAGCAATTCAGGAACCGCCTCGACCTACAAACCACTTATGACCAAAATGATCACCTCATGGCGTAAGGCGTGGCAGAAGGAATTTCCGTTCTATTTTGTCCAGATCGCTCCATTCTCCGGCTACAGCAATGAAAATGTGTGCGCCCTGTTGCGTGAATCGCAGACCAGCTGCCTCACCATTCCCAAAACGGGTATGGCGGTGATTCCTGATCTGGTTGATGATCTTAAAAATATTCATCCAATCAATAAAATTGATGTTGCAGCCCGTCTTGCCAATATTGCTCTTACAGAAACCTATGGCAAAACCGGATTAAGCTACAAATCCCCAATGTACATAGGAATGAAAAACGAAAAGGAAAAAATCAGAATCTCCTTTGAAAATGCAGATAACGGCTTAATTGCAAAAGACAAGGTGATTACAGATGTATACATTGCCGGAGAGGACCGTCAGTTCCAGCCTGCACTTGCAAAAATAGATGGAAGTTCTCTGGTTGTCTGGAATAAAACGATCAAGGCACCTGTTGCTGTAAGGTTTGGTTTCAGCAACACGGCTATTCCGAACCTGTTCAGTAAAGAGGGACTGCCTGTTAATTTATTCCGAACCGATAATTGGGAGGTTGATACATCACCGGTGAAAAAATAATATGGGTATTAATACATTCGCGGAATACCCAATTGTGCCTTGCCGGAAGGGTGATATTTGACATTTTCGTTTGCCGCAGGTTTCTCACCCACAACAGACCAATTAAGAGAATTGTGTCCATCAGGAACGAGGGTGATTAATTCTTCAGGCGTGGTATTAATCTGTACCGTTTTGCTACTGGCGATTCTAATTTTACTGGTGAGATTTGATTGTATGATTGCTTTAGTCCATGGTAACTCCAGCCTACAGGGGTTACCATGACGACTTTTAATCGAAATCCACTGTACGACTCCTCCTTTAATTTCCGAGGAAACAACAAATCCACCCTGCGCATGAAGGGTGAACCGAGCCGTTTTCAGGCCACTGAATGCAGGAAATATCCTGATTGTCCCGTCGTAACTCTGGAGTAATGATTCGTTCATTCCGGTTGCCAGCACCGACATCGCCTCCATCGACATGTGCCGGAATGGCCAGGCAGGAAAAGGAACTTTCTCACCGCTGGGTGATCCAACCACATTAACCATATTGGTTTTAAAGTAGGAAGTCCCATCGCCGTCTTCTTTCACTTCCGAGCTGATGTGACCCCACCCGTTTACAAAAAACTGCCATCTCACAGGGAACTGTTCCAGGTTGCCTGAAAGCTCTTTGGCAAGTCCAAGCCGCGCCATTACAACCGGAACCGGATCCCAGCCCATACCCTCCGAACCATACAGCAGGGTTGTTGTAGTCATCACATTAAACAGCGGGTCCCCCTTTTGTGCAAGACCGACTAACCCCGAAGGATATACCGGGGAGCGGGGAACTGCCGGAAATATTCCATCATAAATGCGAAACTCACTCTTTTTATTTGGGGTCGTGTCACCCGTCAGGAGGAAAGCATATTCGGGATCATCCGTTTTATACCACGTGGTGAGCCACTTTTTTTCCTTAAAGCTCCAGCCGGCAGCTATAATCTCATCCCCCTGAACCGGAGTTCCGCTGTAAATTCCCTGATTGATTTTATTTCCTTTTTCACCTTTGAGGATTAATCCTTCACTCGCTTTCACAACCGGAAAGGGAGCTAAATGGGCGAGAATATCTCTCCATTTTTTAGCTTCCGGAATTTCTGTGCCTGCCGTCTTCAACGCTTCCAAAGCAGTTGTGAATAGAGTTCGTGCATAAACCAGTTCGGTCAGTCCATCGTGCATTACGACAGATCCTTCATATCCGTTACCCTCCTTCGCATGAAATAACCCATCGCTCTCCCGGACAAGTAGTGATTCAAAAAACCGTGCAGCCTCAAGAATGAATGGGAGCGCTTTCTCTCTCAAAAATATTTTATCTGAAGTAAACCGGTACTGCCGCCAGAAGTCCAGGGCAATTTCGGCAACAGGGGTATGATTATCTTTCACATTCGCATCCATCCGGTTATACCCGTTCCGGTTAGTGACATCCGAAATAAAAGCCCCGTCAGCGTTATAAAACTCTTTGGCATCTTTTTTGGCAAACCGGAGGGAGTTAAACCGATAATCCAGGTAGGAAGCAACAAGGTCATGGAAACCTGCAGCATTCAGCGGCCAGTACAACTGTTGCTGGTTCCAGTGAAAATAGAAATTCCATTGCTGAACGTCGTGGTTCCAGCTCCACAAGCCATTGTTAAACCTTCCCGGATATTTACCCCCCTGCGAGGCATTTGCATAATAGATCGTAAGATACCACAGGTTGTTCAGGTAATCATCGCCGTAATCGATGAAAGAGCAGTTCCAGACCGATTTCCAGTATTGCGCATTTAATTGTCTGAAAGGCTCCATCCCCTTTTCGCGTGCAGAGGTGAGTTTCGTTTTTACTTCGGCAATAGGATCATTCCCCGGTGAAGCGACCGCAAATGCAAGCTGGAGACG
Source organism: uncultured Bacteroidia bacterium (assembly GCA_903904515.1). Classification (GTDB taxonomy): domain Bacteria; phylum Bacteroidota; class Bacteroidia; order Bacteroidales; family Prolixibacteraceae; genus JAAFHB01. Next base: position 3,396 of record CAIVCR010000066.1, on the reverse strand, counting down.
CTTCTTTTGGTTTCCTGTTAACTGTATCGAAGCACTTCGGGAGTGCTCCCGCGAATAGTCGACCTTCAGGCCGTTAGATTCCAATACAGTGCCGCCGACAGCAAATGTTCCGCCTGACAATTTCTGGGTTAGAACCACATTATTCCCGTCGGCAATCGCTTCAGTTCCCGGCAATCCAATCGTTGCATCCCTTCTCATGCGGGTATACCACATCGAGAACGTTCTTGATCCAAAGTGATCAACAGTTATTCTTAAAGGGATATCCTCCGTGAAAGAGTTCCCCAGATCACAAAAGAGAATTCCCGACTCATGATCGATAAACGCCTTCAGGTTCACCTCTCCGAAAGGACTTGATCCCACTAAACTCAATGAGCCATCGGCAAGGTTAAGCCGGGCTTTGAAGTCCGTAAGATAAAGCGTATTAAAAACCGGGAATTTAAAATCGATCTCAATGCGGCAGGCCTGTCGTTGAGTGGTATAATAATCGTATTTTTCGTTCCAGGTTTCCGGCTTTTCCGATTTTGAATCGTCCCATAAATCGCATTTATTCAGAACGATAATAATTTTCGAATCTTCGCACCACGCCAGTGCAGCAACATCACCGTTACCTAATGCAATTCCCTGCATCGGATCGATGGGAGGGCTCTTGTAAACGAGGTCATATTGCGACACACGTCCCGGCCAGTCGATACTCCAGGTTGCTGTTTTCGGGTTAAAGGCTGATTTTATGATTTTGGAAGAGTCAATCCTGGGGGCGCCTGAACCTTTTGAGTAGGCAAATGCCGGGAGGCAAAACAAAAGATAAATTAACATCAGCGTTGACGCCTGAAAAAAACGGACAAATTCTAAACCTGGAAGGGAGTTGTTTTTTCTCATGTAACAGCAATTTAGTGCTAAAGTAGTTTTTTTGGTGAAATTTGGTGATTTAGTGTTTTAGTGGCTATTATTATTTTTCAACACTTTTAAACTGGCAGGGCTTTTGCAAGGTAAAGATGTGTCGCACCGATAGTTTCGTATTTGTTACTATCTTTGCAAAAAATTCAGGAAAATTATTAGTACAATGGCACATAAATCAGGATTTGTCAACATTATCGGAAATCCCAATGTAGGCAAGTCAACGTTGATGAATGCGATGGTAGGTGAAAAGCTCTCGATCATCACCTCAAAAATGCAAACAACCCGTCACCGCATCAAGGGAATCGTGAACGGAGAAGATTTCCAGATCGTCTATTCAGACACCCCCGGAATCTTAAAACCTTCCTATAAATTACAGGAGTCGATGCTCGGCTTCGTCGACACGGCATTGGTTGATGCCGATATCCTGTTGTATGTGACCGATGTTGTGGAGGACTTTTCGAAGAACGCCGATTACCTCGAAAAGATCAAATCGGCAGAAGTTCCTGTTTTGGTTTTAATCAATAAAATAGACCTCACCGATCAGGATAAGCTGATCTCGCTTGTTGAAAAATGGCGCGAACTAATTCCAAAAGCTGAGGTGATGCCAATCTCGGCAAAAGAAAAATTCAATCTCGACTATGTTTTTAAACGGATCCTTGCAAACCTTCCCGAAGGTATGCCTTTTTTCCCGAAAGATGAATTGACCGACCGCAATGAACGTTTTTTCGTTCAGGAGATTATTCGTGAAAAGATTCTCCTCTTTTACGACAAGGAGATCCCCTATTCGGTTGAAATAGAGGTTGAAGAGTTTAAAGATGAGCCGAAACTACTCCGGATCAGGGCAGTTATTAATGTGGCGCGTGATACCCAGAAAGGGATTATTATTGGTCATCAGGGTAAAGCCCTTAAGAAAGTTGGGACAGAAGCCCGCCTCGATATGGAGGAGTTCTTTGAGAAGAAAGTATTTTTAGAAATGTATGTTAAAGTAGCTAAGGACTGGCGTGATAAAGAGAGCCAGCTTCGTAATTTTGGCTACGAGATTCAATAAAAGGAAAAGTAAATAATGAGTAATATAGTAGCAATAGTAGGCAGGCCCAATGTTGGGAAGTCCACTTTTTTTAACCGTTTAACCGAATCGCGTGCCGCAATCGTTGATGATATGCCGGGTGTAACGCGTGACCGGAATTACGGAAAATCACTCTGGAACGGGGTCGAATTTTCGATCATCGACACAGGTGGATACGTTTCGGGTTCAGATGATATTTTTGAGGAGGAGATTCGCCGTCAGGCAAACCTGGCTATTCAGGAATCGGATGTGATCGTTTTTTTGGTCGATGTTGAAAGCGGATTGACAGAACTTGATATCGCCGTTTATGACCTGTTGCGCAGAAACGACAAACCGGTTATTACAGTAGTAAACAAGGTCGACAATCACCAGAGAAGCTTGGATGCCAATGAGTTCTACGAATTGGGGGTTGAAAAACTATTCTGTGTCTCCTCTGTTAACGGATCGGGAACTGGCGACCTTCTCGATGAAATCGTAGACCTTCTTCCCAAAAAGGTAGAAGAGGAGATCGATGAAAAAACCCCAAGAATTGCAGTAGTCGGAAGACCTAACGTTGGCAAATCTTCTATTATTAACACCTTAGTTGGAGAAGATCGCCATATTGTAACAGATGTTGCCGGAACTACGCGTGATGCTGTCGCTCAGAAATACAATAAATTCGGACATAATTTTATCCTGGTCGATACCGCCGGACTACGTAAGAAAACAAAAGTTGCCGAGGACGTTGAGTTCTATTCGGTAATGCGCTCAGTCCGCACAATCGAAGATTCTGATGTTTGCGTACTGGTGCTTGACGCCACAAGAGGAGTTGAAGGACAAGATGTTAGCATTTTCCACTTGATTCACCGGAATAAAAAAGGGATCGTCGTCGTTGTAAATAAATGGGACCTTATTGAGAAGGATAATCATACGATGAAAAAGTTCGAAGATGATATCCTTGAGAAGTTTGCCCCTGTTGTGGATATTCCGATAGTTTTCACTTCAGCGTTAACCAAACAACGAATCCTTAAAATTCTGGAGGATGCGATGATGGTATTTGAAAACCGGAACAGGCATATTGCAACTTCAAAATTAAACGAGTTGCTCCTCGAATTGATTGAGGCCTACCCGCCGCCAGCTTATAAGGGGAAATATATTAAGATTAAGTATATCACACAGTTGCCTACTAAGATTCCTAGTTTTGCATTCTTCTGCAACCTTCCGCAGTATATCCGCGATCCTTACAAACGATATCTGGAGAATAAAATCCGCAGCAATTTCAATTTCAAGGGAATTCCTATTCAATTGTATTTCAGGCAGAAATAAAATCAATCAGGCGGGTTTAAAACCCGCCTGATTGATTTTATTTCACCGTAGATGCGGGTTTGAAACCATTGTAGATGCGGGTTCTAAACCCGCATCTACGTTTCAAACCCGCATCTACGGCCCCATAT
>CAIVCR010000065.1 GCA_903904515.1 uncultured Bacteroidia bacterium | reverse complement strand
ATTAAAATTGGAAATTCAAAGGGAATCCGACTTAGCAAGACTATGTTGGAAAAGTATAATATCCAGGACACAGTCGAGGTAATACTCGAAAAAGGCCAAATCGTGATAAAACCATTATCAACGCCACGAAAAGGTTGGGAAAAAGCCTTCAAAAGAATGGCAGAGAATGGCGAAGACCGTTTGTTGATTAACGATGTCTTTGAGGACGAAAACCTTGAGGAATGGAAATAGCTCAATATCAAATCATTTTGGTCAATTTTGATCCGACACTTGGGAGTGAGATAAAAAAAACCAGACCATGCGTTGTGATTTCACCAAATGAGATGAATAAATTTCTAAATACTGTTGTAATTGCACCTATGACAACAAGTTCAAAAAATTATCCAACCAGAATTGAGATTAAACACGACAATAAAATTGGGTGGATTGTTTTAGATCAAATTCGAACTATCGACAAACAAAGAATGATTAGAGATCTTGGACAATTGAATAAACCGGAGATAAGTAATTTGAAATCAGTGTTGAAAGAAACCTATGTTGACTGAAAACCAGTCCAGAGATATATTCTCATGAAAGCAGGCATGGAAACCACTAAATTCTTTTTTTGGGATCATACCACAAATGGGATAAATCGTTTTGTCCGTTTCATATAGCTTTTATACTTTTCACCAAAATAGCCTATACACTCTTTTTCGTCAAATAAAGCAGTGAACCATAGAAATATGGTAGAAATAATGGAAATTAGAAATAAGGGGAGGGTGACGTGTTTCAGAAATATCCCCCAGGTCAGAAAGATCAGGGAGCTGTAAAGCGGATGCCGGATGTATTTAAAGATTCCTGAATCAATTAATTCCGAGGTTTTTTCAAAGTTGTAAAGTCCCTTCTCATCACGGTTCTGATTGGGCTTCCCTATTTTTCTCAACAGGATTACCCCCGAAATTACCAGGTAAAGAGCAGCGAACAGGAGGATCCAGGAGCATAACTGGCTTAAACAGAATGGGTCATCGTACCAATAACTAAAGTTGGATACCAACAGCCAAAGGATACATTCCCAACTAAATAACCGATAGAAGCCATGGCTTTTAATATGGACCAGAGATCGCCATGAAATCAGGATGATGGGGATACTCAGAATAATGAATGCCAGTACTCTTTCCATAGCTTTATTAGTAACCGAAATTAAATCAATCTAAACTGATGGATTCGTTTTCCGTGCGGTGTCTCCAAGCATTTTTGCAATTAACGTTGTCCCTGAAGTGTAAAATCTGCGGGCGTAGAGACCCAGAACAGGCCGGATACCAAGAGAGTTGTCTATCAGGAACAGCTCATCTGCGTTTAACAGGTCTTCGCGCTTTATCTCTCTGTTTTCCTGAACCAAATAACCGCACTCCTCGGCGCAAGTTTTAACAATATTGATAATTGGCGGGTAGTACCCCTGTGATTCAGGCGATGGGAATATAGCCGTTTTGTCGTTGAGGTATCCAAAAGATCCTCCGATTGATTCGCAGGCATAACCTTTATTGTTTACCAGGATAAGATTATGCCTGGATAATAAGGTGGCTGCACGGCTAGCTTCTGACCATAATAACCTGCTCGAGGGTTCATAGGCACTGTAATTCGAGCTTCCCTTTGCCCCTTCATCGTAAAAGTCGATTAGTATGCCAGCCTCTTTGACCGGATAAAATCCAGATGGAACCTCTTCCGCCGATATTAAATATTCTGTTCCGGAATTACCTGGAATAAGATGTATTGTCACTTTTGAAGCCAGGTAGAGATGATTCTTATTCAACATTCTTGACACATCATTCACAAACCGCGAAAAATTCCAGTCAGCAGGAAGGGGTAACGCTACTGCAGCCATGGAATCCACTAGAAAGTTGTAGTTCTCCCTGGCAAACATCACCAGATTATTCTCGGTACGGAAAGACTCTCTGATTCCGGTGCTTAACCGGTAGAGATCTGCTCCTGAAAATACAGGTTCATTCTCTCGATAAAATTTGCCATTGAACAGGTAAAAACCACCTTTCATTTTCGTTGATTATCTATCTGTATAAAAAATTGTTGTACGATTTAAGCAGAATATGAATTTTGGATAGCTTTATCGGCAAGCTACATCGTAATGCGGCCAAGAAGCAAATTGAAAAACACCCCTAATAAAGCTGGTTTGAGCACAATCGGGAGTAAAAACCCGAATATTGCTCCTAAAAAATGGGCATCATGTCCGATATTATCTGCTTTTTTAGTACTCATATAATAAGAGTAATAGAGGTATAAACCTCCGAAGATAATACCCGGAATTGGCAGTACTCCAAAAAAGTATATGTTATTCCAGGGATCAAAAAAGATGGCGGCGAAAAGTACTGCAGAAACAGCTCCGGATGCCCCAACAGCATTATAATACGGGTTATTCTTCTCCTTATAAAGGGAATAAAATGTTGAAAAGACCACCGAACCAAAAAACAGAAGCAGGTAGTAGATGGGGCCAAGGATTCCAAAATAGGCCCCAAAAAATCGTTCAACCGCAGTTCCAAAGGAATAGAGAACGATCATGTTGACAATCAGATGCTCCCAGTTTGCATGCACAAAAGCATGGGTTAAAACCCGATGAATCTGCCTGCGGTGATAGATTTTATAGGCATTGAATTGTAGTTCGGCCATAATTTCCAGTCGGGTAAAGGCTACAGCCGACACCAGTGAAATAATCAGGATCAATATTAATGTCATCGTTTTTAGTTTAGATATGTAAGATTTTAAATACAAGTTCACGCAGCAGGTCACCGTTAGGGGTACTACCCCCACGTGCCCCTTTTGAGCGTAAATCGGATTCCCGCATCATTGAAATGATATTGATCGTCTTATCGAGCGTGTAATTGCGGCCGGCACTAATGTAATCGTTCAAAAAATATGGATTCACCCCAAGTTTCTGAGACATCAGGTTCCGGTCTGATTTCATCTCGATAGTGTGGTAAATAAGTATTTTCCGGAAAAAGCCCACCAGCATTCCTAGAATTACCGGAAGCGGATTTTGTTTTTCGTTATCAATGAAGTAGTTAATGATCTGGTTAGATTTCAGAATCTCCTTATTCCCCAGCGCTTTCTGAAGTTCAAACATATTGAAATCCTTACTTATTCCGATATTTCGCTCGACATCCTCAGGCATAATACTTGTTCCGGGAACCATAGAGATGGTTACTTTCTCAAGCTCATTGACAATTCGCTGGAGATCATTTCCGACAAAGTCGGTAATCATCTGTGCCGCCCGGGGGTCAATTCCCAGATTCTTCTCTTTCAGATATTTGGTAATCCATGCTGGTACATTGCTTTCGTACAGTGGCTTGGATTCAAAATAGACCCCGTTTCTCTGCAGTGCCTTATAAAGCTTCTTCCGTTTATCAATCGTTTTATATTTATAATTGATCACGAGTAATGTAGAACGCATCGGGTTTTCAACATAGGTTGCCAGATCCTCAATATTGCGGATGTTTTGGGCTTCACGGATAACCACCACCTGCCGTTCGGCCATCATTGGAAACCGCTTGGCTCCGGTCATGATCGCATCGATACTCAGGTCTTTACCATAAAGTATCGATTGGTTGAACCCTTTTTCTTCCTCTGTCAGAACGTGTTCCAGGATAAATTGACTTATCTGATCCATAAAGTAGGGCTCTTCTCCTTCCATGAAGTAGACCGGGGCGTATTTTTTTTGCTTCAGATCATCTATAATCTGGTTATAATCCATATCGGTTAAAATTTCAAATGTTTCACAGACCGCCCGTCATTGATAATCTCGGTGAGGGCTCCTATCCCGATATCAAGATGGCGACTGACAAATTTTCGGGTAACCTCCTTATCGCTTTCGGTAGTCTTAATCCCAGCTGAGATCATAGGTTGATCCGAGACGAGCAGTAATGCACCCGTTGGAATCTGGTTACAGAACCCAACTGTGAAAATTGTAGCCGTTTCCATGTCGATTGCCATTGCCCGGGTTTTGCTCAGGTATTTTTTAAACCGTTCGTCGTATTCCCATACCCGTTTATTGGTGGTGAAGACTGTCCCGGTCCAGTAATCGAGTCCCATATCGCGTATCGTGGAGGAGACGGCCCGTTGAAGGCTGAAAGCAGGTAATGCCGGCACCTCAATTGGCAAATAGTCGTTCGATGTACCATCACTTCTGATTGCAGCGATCGGGAGAATTAAATTGCCCAGTTCGCTTTTGCGTTTAAGACCACCACACTTCCCAAGAAAAAGCACGGCCTCAGGCATAATTGCACTAAGCAGATCCATAATCGTGGCCGCATTGGGACTTCCCATCCCGAAATTTATAATTGTTATTCCGTTGGCACTGGCATTTGGCATTGATTTGTCCTCGCCAATAACCGGAACGCCAAATTTCTCCGCAAAATTTTCAACGTAATTCTGAAAGTTTGTAAGAATAATGTATTGTGTAAAATCATCAAGCTCCCTTCCTGTATAGCGGGGGAGCCAATTCCTAACAATCTCTTCTTTTGTCTTCATATCATGGGAATTTTTTATAGATGCTCTCATCGCGTTTCCCAAAATACAGAAACCAGATTGTATCTTCTTCAAGTGAGATTCCTATTCTGTAATCTCCAACCCTGATTCTGTAAAAGCCAGGGTGACCAACTATCTGAGTTATATTAGGTATTTCATCGATACTTTGAGTTTCAGCAACTTTTTCTATAATGGATTTAAGCCTTGACTTTATCACCTTATCCCTGGTCCTAAATACTAGTTTGTCAAATTGCCTGGAGGTTTCGAAATCCATGTTTATTTACTTAAAAAATCTATGACTTTCATCTTGTCCCCTTTCCCACTTTTACGGGAGGAGGTCATCTGTTGAACTAAAAAATCATCATCAGTAACAGATTCCCCGGCTAAAGTAACACTCTTCACCCCTTTAAGCATTTCAATAGCCTCAATCAATTTTGATTGATTCGCTTTTGGTTCCAGTTTAATAATGATTGTTGCCATGTCCATAAATTTTATAACAAAGGTAGTCAAAAAGAGAAATAAATTTGTCCGTATTTTAGCTTCGGAGAAATCCCCCGGGGGATCATTCAGTCAGGGTGCTTCTCACCTAAATTCATCAATGCAAATATTTTTTTAAGCCATTCATTCTCAGTTTTTATTTTCATAAGAAATATATGCAACTGTTAGTGCAAATACTTATTTATTAGGCTTACTTTAGTCATTGTGAAAGCTATTATTTGGCATAAGTCAAAAACTTAACAATTTAAGATAATAACCTGCTATAAAATTTTGCCTGCATTAAATTACCAACCATGGAACTTAATCTCCCTTCCTATGTCTTTCGGATCAAAGAACAGCACGGTAAAAAGCTGATTTTTGATGAGTTTCGCCGCCGTTGGGTAATGCTCACCCCGGAAGAGTGGGTCAGACAGAATTTTGCCCGCTATCTGACTGAAATCAAACATTATCCTTCCACCCTTATGGCGCTTGAGCGCTCATTAAGAATCAATCAGCACGATTTCCGGACCGATATTGTCCTCTTTTCAAGATCAGGTACTCCTCTGGTTGTCATTGAATGTAAAGCCCCTGAAGTGAAAATTTCGCAACAGGTCTTTGATCAGATTGCCCGTTATAATCTGGAACTTAGGGTTGATTATCTGATTGTCACCAATGGACTAACCCATTATTGTTGCCGGTTCGACCAGGGGTTACAAACCTATACTTTTTTGCAGGAGATACCCGATTATGAGGTAATGGTTAATGGTTAATAATGCTAAATGGTTAATGTGATAATGCTTAATGAAATGGAATTAATTGAGCTTAATGTATCGAATTCACCTGTTTTTTTTCGGAAATTAACCATTAACCATTAACCATTAACCATTAACCATTAACTATTAACCATTAACCATTAATTATTAATCTTCTGAACCATTACCTCATCTTTCCACCCTGTTTCTGTACGAAGCCACTCTCTTTTTGTACCGCAGGTTGAGAACCCGTGCTTCTCGAAAAGCGCAAAGCTGATCTTATTACTGGTTTCGATATTGGCATAGATCTGATGGATATTTAACTTGCCAAAACAATAGGGAATGAGCAAATCCAGGGCGGTAGAGGCATACCCCTTTGATCGTTTATCAGGGGCATAGATTAATAGCCCGATTCCTACCCGCGAATGGTAGGGATCGAAATCAAAAAGATCAATAGCGCCAATAGTTTTCCCATCCTGGGTATCGATCATAAGCCGTAATTGTTTGCTTTCGTAAATATCCTTGTCTGCATTCTGGATGTAGAGAGCGAGAATATATTTTGAAAAAGGGACAAGCGTATGGCTCACTTCCCATATTTCAGGATCGTTTTCCCAGGAGTAGAGCAAATCAATATCTTCCGGCTCAATCGCTCGGAGGGTAATCAGGTCATTTGAAAGGAATTTTTTCATCATGTCTATCCCATAAAATTTTCGAAGAGCATCCGGTTGACGATTGAACGCCCCAGGGTTATCTCGTCGGTATATTCAATCTCGTCGCCGATAGAGACTCCGCGCGCCAGGGTGGTTATCTTAACCGAATAATCCTTTAATTTCTTAAAGATATAAAAATTTGTGCTGTCCCCTTCCATTGTGGTGCTTAAGGCGAATATCACCTCGTCAACTTCTCCCTTTTCCACCCTGGTCACCAGGGAGTCAATTTCAAGATCAGCCGGACCTATCCCATCCATCGGGGAAATAATTCCCCCCAGCACATGATAAACTCCACGGTACTGCTGCGTATTCTCAACCGACATCACATCCCGGATATTCTCCACAACGCATACCACACGATGATCCCGTGAAGGATTGTTGCAAATATTGCAAATGTCATTATCTGAGATATTTCGGCAAATGCGGCAATGTTTCACCTCCTCACGAAGCTGTGTCAATGCGCGGCTAAACCGCAAAACTTCATCAGTCTCTTTTTTGAGCAGGTACAGGACGAGCCGGAGTGCCGTTTTTTTTCCGATCCCCGGGAGTTTAGAAAATTCATTTACAGCGTTTTCCAATAGTTTGGATGGAAAATTATCGATTGTCATCTCTTCATTTTATTTTTCCAAAGTTACTAAGAGTCTGGAAATGGATTCCATGCAATTCAACTAATTCCGATATAGGTTTTAACATTTGTCTGTTAACAAGTCCTGCCGTAGATTTTAACCCCTAATCAGATGATAATTATGTTGGTTTTCTTATTCTCTTCCTAAATCAAAATAGTATCTTGCAGACTTAATTTCCCAATGAGCTACCCGATTCAAAAATGAGATTTTTAAACACATCTGCACCCATAAAAAGGGTTTGTTTGTCGTTGTTACTTGTTTTAAGTATGTACTTTTTCTCCCTGTCAATTGCTGCAGCGAGCGAACTGGTCGGAGATACGGTTCACACCACAGTCCCCCCAAAGGCAATGCAAATTTATACGACTGAAAGGCTAAGTACTCCCAAGCCGGTAATGGATGGGATTTTAGATGATCTATGCTGGAAAACCGGAAACTGGGCTGGCAATTTTGTGCAATGGATCCCTAACGAAGGGGCCAAGCCAACCTTTCCCACCTTTGTAAAAATTTTATATGACGATAAAAATCTGTATGTTGCAATAAGATCTGTTGACAAAGAGCCTGAGAAAATTAGTCGTAAAGCTGGCAGACGTGATGAGTTTACCGGCGATATGGCCGGCATTACTTTTGACAGTTACCATGATCACCGTACCGGTTTTGAGTTTGACATGACTGCAGGGCGTCAAAAAATGGATGCTATTCTCCCCAATTCGGGAATTGGGGATTTGAATTGGAATGCAGTATGGCTGGGCAAAGTGGCCTATGAGGATTCTGCCTGGACACAGGAGATGCAGATTCCCTTAAATCAATTGCGATACAGCAATCAAAATGAGCAGGTTTGGGGATTGCATGTCTGGCGGTGGATTGATCGCCTGCAGGAGGAGAGCGATTGGGAGCCACAATCTTCGACAGGACCTGGGATGCTTTATCTTTTTGGCGAACTGCGGGGGATTAAGGGACTCAAAAAGGCACAGCGCATTGAACTGATGCCTTATGCCCTTGGCGAATTCAAAACATTCCGCAAAGAACCCGGAAATCCATTTGCCAATTCGGGTCACCGGCTTTTAGGGAATATGGGGTTGGATGCAAAAATCGGAGTTGGGAGCAATTTCACGATAGATATGACCGTAAATCCCGATTTTGGTCAGGTTGAGTCCGATCCTTCGGTAATGAACCTCACCGCTTTTGAGACGTTTTACGAGGAAAAACGCCCATTTTTTATGGAAGGGAGGAGCATCTTTAATTTTGATATGGACGATGCAAGTGTGTTTTACAGCCGGCGTATCGGTCACTCACCCTCTTTTCAGCCAGTATTAAAAGACCAGGAATTTATCAAGGCACCTGATAAAACAACGATATTAAGTGCTGTCAAATTTAGCGGTAAAACGGCAAATGGATTGTCTGTCGGGGCACTTCAAAGCTTTACCGCCAATGAAAAGGCGACTATCAATTCTCCGTCAGGCGATCGTAAAGTTAGCGTCGAGCCATTTACAAGTTATGCAGTTGCGCGTGTTCAACAGGATTTTAACCAGAGTAACACCATGTTTGGTGGAATTCTCACTTCGACAAACCGGTCATTGAATAACCCCGATCTTTATAATTTAAATAAAGGTGCATATACCGGGGGGGTGGATCTGATGCATTACTGGAATGAAAAAGAATACTTTATCGAAGCAAAGGTGATCGGAAGTGAGATTCAAGGCAAACCAGAGGCAATTCGGGACCTTCAGCTCTCCTCTGCCCGCTATTACCAGCGGCCGGATGCCGGACATATTGGCTATGACAGCACCCTGACGACCCTCTCCGGCTACGGGGGTAAACTGAAAATCGGGAAAGGGAGTAAGGGGTTATGGAAATACTCAACCGAAGTTGGATGGCGTTCTCCAGGCCTTGATCTGAATGATATCGGTTACCTGCAAACTGCCGATCTGATTCGCCAGAAGAACATCCTTTCTTACTTTATTAATAAACCTGCATCCGTTTTCCGCACCTATTTTATAGGGCTGGTACAAGACAATAATTGGGACTTTAACGGCAATTACCTCTCTTCGGATGGCGCTTTAACGATTTCGGCCGACTTTAAAAACAGATGGGGGATTGCCAATACACTGAAATATAAAAATGAAACTCTCGATACCCGGATTCTGCGTGGGGGTAATGCGATGCTCGTCCCTTCAAACTGGATGGAGACGTTTTCCCTTTGGAGCGACCATTCAAAAAAAGTAACTATGAACTTATCAACCACTACTTCATTTTCAGGTGAACATTCCTATAATTTTAATGAGTATACTGCCGGAGTTTCAGTTCGCCCGGTAAATACACTTCTACTTTCCATGAATATCGATTATTCCCAAAAGATGGATAAGCTTCAGTACGTTGATTCTGAAATATTCAGATCTGCCAACCGCTATATTCTGGGTCAACTCAACCAGGAAACGCTCGGGCTGACCTTCCGGGTCGATTACAACATAACTCCCGAAATATCACTTCAATATTATGGAAGTCCTTTTGCAACCCAGGGAACCTACACGGATTTCAAAGTGGTTACCAAAGCCCGGGATTCAGATTTTCACAACCGTTTCCGGATCATTCAAAATCCGGTTTTGTCAAATGGTTATGAATATTTTGCAGACGAGAATAGCGACGGTGTGGTGGATTACAGTTTTAAAAAACCCGATTTTAATTTTAATCAGTTCCGTTCCAATATGGTCTTTCGCTGGGAGTACCGACCCGGCTCCCAGATTTTTCTTGTATGGTCAAACGAGCGGACAGACTGGCTAAATCCTGGCAATGAGCCACTTCGTAATGCCGCAACTCGCCTGATGAACGCAGCCCCGAATAATATCTTCCTGATCAAATTCAACTATTGGTTTTCAATTTAATTGGAGTTTTATTTGCTATTTTTAGAGGATGATCAAAAAGAAGATACAGGCCCTTTCCTCCACGATCGGTTATTCCAGTTTACAACTTAGAATGGTTCAAAACTCCGGAAGTCGGTTATAGACCAGACTAAAGTTGAGGTTGTACTTGAAAACAGTAACTTTAGGATTGAAATTCTTGCCCATCGTGATAAGGTCACCGAACTGGCAGCACCTATTTTGGGCTTAATGGACGGTCGGATTGAGGAGAGTATGACATCCCTCGTCGAGGTCAATCTTTTTGACCGGAAAATCGGGAGGTCGGTTTTCTCGGATACTGGAAGAAATGCAGGACTCGAAGTGGCCGGTAAGATTGATGAGATTATAATACTATAATCATCAGGTATTAATAAGCTATTTAAATTTAGGATTTCGTATTTATTCTGTCTTAAATCTTTTACATAAACATGTGCCATGGGCACAAAATATGGGTAGAACATGAAAACATCGTTTAAAATTTCGTCCCATCCGGGACGAAACCTTTTATTTTATTCTGTTTGCTACCCATATTTAATCCCTAATGGGATTGATAATTTAATTTTAAACAGTCTCTAAGATGGATAAGAAAACTTTGTTGGTAGCAGTCATCTGCCTGATGACCCTGGTTGGATTTTCGAACACATCCCCAACCAACACTGACGCGGCCAAAGGCGATAAGGAGAAGATTGGTGATGAAAAAGCTGCTGTAACAATCGATTTGGGCCAGCAAACGACAACGGTATCGCCACTGATATATGGGCAATTTATTGAATATTTAGGCCGATGCATCGATGGTGGAATCTATGAGGAAGGTTCCCCTTTATCCGGTTCTAATGGTTTTCGTCAGGATGTGCTGAAAGCAGTTCAGGAGCTTAAAACTCCCTTGCTGAGATTTCCGGGGGGAACTGTCGTTAAAATCTATCATTGGGCCGACGGAATCGGTGATAAAAGCAAAAGGCCGAAACGCAAAAACCTTATTTGGGGAGGTACCAACGACAACCATTTTGGTACCGCTGAATTTATTGACTATTGCAGGCAGATTGGAGCAGAACCTTTTCTTGTCGTCAATATGGCTACCGGAACACCAGAGGAGGCCTCCAACTGGGTCGAATACTGCAATGGAACGGAGGATACCTATTTTGCCAATCTCAGGCGTTCACATGGTTTTGAAAAACCGTTCAATGTAAAATACTGGGGTATCGGAAACGAGGAGAGTGCTGCCCCCGATGCCGGTAAAGATCAAAATGTGAATAGATACATTGAGGATAGCTGGCAATTTATCAAGTTAATGAAGCTTCAGGATCCGTCCATTAAAATTACTCTCGATGGAAATCCATCGGATTTGAGCTGGGGTAGAAAAGTCCTGGCCGGGATGAACCCTGTATGCGATTTTTTGTCAGTCCATTTTTATGTAATGCCGGCAGACTCAAAATATACGGGTTTACTTCAAAGCGTTGAAAATTTCAATCAGAGCTTTGACTCACTCAGGGAAGTACTTAAAAAAGTACCTGAACAAGTACTTGATTTTTCCCCCTGGTACCGTTTCCCGCCACGTCAACAACCGGTTAAACTTGCTGTGGATGAATGGGGGATCTGGGATGCTAATTCCGGAAAGGGGAGGGGAGCCTATCAACTGGAATATACCTATAATTGGGCTGACGCCCTGGCAACAGGGAAGTTTCTAAACCTTTTTCTCCGAAATGCAGATATCATAGGATTGGCTACCTGGGCACAGACAGTTAATGTTTTAGCTCCGATTATGACCAGTAAGGAGGGTTCGTTTTGCCAGACTGTTTACACCCCGTTACAGGCATTCAGGAGATTTACCCTTGAAAAACAGTTGCCCGTTCAGGTGAATTCCCCGGTACTTGAATCCAGTATGAAAGCACTTGATGGAGCTGCGACCATTTCGGAAGACGGAAAGGAGCTGGTTATTTCGTTGTTAAACCTTTCAGAGAACAGGTCGATACCAGTAAAAGTGAGATTTGATCATTTACCTGCGGGGGAACAGTGGGAACTGGCTGAGCAGATCAGTTACTCCGCACCGTCATTGAGTGCCACCAATAGCTTTGAGAAAAACAGTGTGACTGAAACAAAAATGACTCAACGAAAAGCTATCCCCAAAGATGCCTTAGAAATTAAGATCCCCCCGGCAACGATTAATTTTCTGATTTTTAAAATAATTTAGAATAAACTTTAAGTATTATTAACGTACCTTTGTCAGGTAAAAATAAGGGGTGCCTAAAAAGAACGGGCTGAGATCAAACCCATCGAACCTGTCCGGGTAATGCCGGAAAGGGAAAATGAAAAATCATTCCGTTTATATAGTTTCTGCCGATTATTTTTAATTACGCTTGCAGTTTTGCCATATCCGGTAAAATTGAAGTTTTTGCATTGTTATTACGCAATGGGGTGCCTGAAGATTACGGGCTGAGATCAAACCCACCGAACCTGATCCGGGTAATGCCGGTGTAGGGATGGCGAAAGAATTATCACCTCCTCATTGGTTAATTGTTAACCATTTTAAGAATTTAAATGAAAAGAATTGGATTGTTTTTGGCTTTGCAGTTAGTTGCAGCCATTGTTTTCGGTCAGATTTCGCTGACCGGAATCGTTAAAGACACGAAAGGGGAGCCGCTTAGTGGCGCCAATGTGATGCTGGGTAACACGTTTAACAGAACTACAGCTGGGATAAAAGGGGATTTTAAGTTTTCCAATATTAAAAAAGGGGAGTATAAAATCCAGATAACGTTTGTCGGTTATAAGAATTTCACGAAAGATTTAAACTTAAGTAGCTCTGAAAATCTGGACGTCGTTATGGAACGGGCCTCTTTTCTGACCGAGGAGGTGCTTGTCTCTGCTGCACGTGCAGGGGAGAAGTCTCCCTTAGCCTTTACCAATATTGGGAAAGAGGATATCAAAGCCTCGAACCTGGGGCAGGATATTCCTTATCTGTTAAATTATACTCCATCATTTGTCGCGACTTCCGATGCAGGTAATGGGGTGGGCTATACCAATTTCAGGATCAGGGGAACCGATCCTACGAGGATTAACGTGACTGTAAACGGAATCCCTATGTCAGATGCTGAATCGCAAATCACCTATTTTGTCGACATTCCAGATATGGCTGCTTCTACAGAGAATATTCAGGTGCAGCGCGGAGTGGGAAATTCCACGAACGGGGCCAGCGCCTTTGGTGCAACCATCGATTTGCAAACCACTAAATTGAATCCCGAAGCTAAGGCCAGTTACAGTTCGTCGGCCGGCTCTTTCAGTACCTTCCGGAATAATCTGAGTGCCAGTTCAGGACTGCTTAACGGAAAATTTGCTCTCGATGTCTCCATGTCGAAGATCAACTCTGCCGGTTTTGTCGACCGGGGCGCCTCGGACCTGAAATCATTTTTTGTTTCAGGTGGATATTTTACGGCCAACACTATTTTAAAGGCAACTATCTTTTCGGGATTCGAGCAAACCTATCAGGCCTGGAACGGTGTCCCTTCCGTGAGGCTTAACAACGATATTGAAGGGATGAACAAGTATGAAGCTGATGGTCTTTATACGCATGAACAGACTCAGAACATGCTGAATTCAAACAGTCGCACATACAACTTGTATACCTATAAAAACCAGGTGGATCATTATCAGCAGGATAATTACCAACTTCAGTTTTCGCACAAATTCAATCCCTGTCTGAACCTGAATGCCTCTGCTTTTTATGTTTATGGCCGTGGCTATTATGAGGAGTATGAGACAGGACAGAGTTATGCAGACTATCAGCTTGCAAACCCTGTCGTGAATGGAGCTACTATTGAAAGTTCGGATATGGTTACTCGTAAATGGCTGGATAATAGTTTTTACGGCACTATTTTCTCTCTGATTTATAAGAAAGAGAATAATTCGCTGAGCATTGGAGGCGGGGCAAATGTGTATGATGGTCAACATTACGGAAGGGTGATCTGGGCCAAGACAGCCGGGGATGCAAATACCGATTATGAATGGTACCGGGGAACAGGTTTGAAAAAAGATGATAACATTTACGCCAGGTACGCCTTTCAACTTAGCCCCAAATTAAATGCTTCTGCTGATCTTCAGTATCGCTATATCAATTATGAAATCGGGGGTATCGACGAAAAACTGAGAAATGTGGCTCAGAATCATCAGTATGACTTCTTCAACCCAAAGTTTGGACTGTTTTATGCTCCGGGAGTTCATCAGGATCTCTATCTGAGTTATAGCCGCGCTAATCGCGAGCCTAACCGGGATAATTTTGTGGATGCTGATCGTACCGGAAAGCAACCCACCTTTGAAACATTAAATGACGTTGAAATGGGGTATAAATTCAAGTCTGCCAATTTAATGGTGGGAACAAACCTCTATTATATGTATTACAATAACCAGTTGATTCATACCGGCCAGATCAACACCGTCGGAGCCCCAATCATGACTAATGTTGACAAAAGCTACCGGACAGGGATTGAATTGATCGGAGGTATCAATTTCTTTAAGAAATTCAGCTGGAACGTGAATGCAACTGTGAGCAGCAATAAAATCAACAATTTTACAGAGTATGTCGAGGATTGGGATAATGGAGGGTTAAAGGCTAATGTTATTGGCAAAACAGATCTGGCGTTTGCTCCCCAACTGATTGCAAGCATTGTTTTTACCTATCGTCCATGTAAACCATTTGAGATCAGCATTCTCTCGAATTATGTTGGAAAACAGTTCATCGATAATACGGCAAATAGCGGCAGGAAGTTGAATGCTTACCTGGTCAATAACCTGAGATTTGACTATTCAGTGAATCAGAAACTCTTTAAGGAATTGAAATTCAAATTATTAATCAATAATATTTTGAATGAGCAGTATGAGAGTAATGCCTGGGTCTATTCTTATTTGTACGGAGGAGTCCGTAATAAGATGGACGGATATTTTCCGCAGGCTGGTACTAATTTTATTTTTAGTGTAAGTTTAGGATTCTAGGAGAAATGGAAGATTATAGGATAAAGGTTAAAGAGTCGATTTACGGAAGCACTCTTTAACCTCAATCCTTATTCCTCTGTTCCTCCTAATATCGAGCGTATTCCTGATTCTGTAAGAATAAATTCCTTGTCATCTTTAATGCAGAACCCCTTCTTCTCATTTTTGTTCAAACAATCGCTGGCATTAATAAGTTTCTCAATGTGAGATGATTTCAGCAATTTTGAAACGATGGGAGTCGAAAATTTTTCCACCCCCTGAGAGTGAAGAAAGACTGCTGTTGCAAGGAATTTTTTTACCTGATTCTTGTCTGCATTTTTTTCTTTCAGAAATTCAAAAAGTGGACTGCCAATAGGGTCATTGCCATTCGAACTGGTTTCTGTTTTTTGTTTCCGTCCGCGTTTGATACTCTCTTTTAACCCTTGAACAGGTAACTGTCTGGTTGAAGTATCTGCTCCGGAAACTAGTTTTGTCTTCTCCGATTTCATAAATAATTCGGAGTTATTCATTCCTGGAATACGTTTAAGTATCTGATTTAATTGGTGTTCTACCCAATCCTGATCACCTTCACAAGAAAAATGAAGATTGTCAAATGAAAAATCAATTTTTGATTCAGCCATCTTGTATATTTTATCAGTAATTATAGACTATAAAATTAGAATAATTATAGATATATGATGATGATTAATTTCATATTAACAATATTTATTGATAATTATGATCCATCTCTTTTAAAATCTTATCAATCTCCTGTTCTGTATTGTGGAGTTTTTCTTTGCATAACGTGACTAACTGCGAAACTCTTTTAACCTTATCTGAAAGTTCATCTACGTCTAATTCGTTATTATCCAGTTGTTTGAGTATCTCTTCGATTTCCGTGATTGCCTCTTTGTAGGATGTCGTTTTTTTGCTCACATTCATTTTATTTTTATTTTAATATTGTTATTACTTCACTGATTATGTTTCCTTTATAAAGCCTTGTTTCGATATGTGCCTTACTGCTTATCCTATCTGTATCTTTTAGCGCACGTCCGTTATATGTTGTTATAGAATAACCTCTGGCAAGGATCCTTGCGGGATCGGTAAGCATTGCCTTTTGGCTTGTCAGCTCAAGGTAGTGCAGGCGCTCAGATACGATCTTCTTGACTGATTTTTCAGTTCGCTGGATTTTTCGTTGCAGTAATTCATTGTTATTAAGTCTTATAGCCTGTAGGCTGGCAGATAGTGCTCTTGTTGTTTTCTCCAGGTAACGGAGCTGAATTTGCGAAAAATTCTTGAATTCGTGCCGAAGTGACTCCTCCGTCCTTGTTAATTGATAGGTTTGATTTTGTATAAATATCTTCACATGATTATCAAATTTCCAGATAGTTTGGTTTAGCTGACTAGTTCCTTTGGATATTTTTTCACGAACAAGTGGTATAATAGAGCGTGAATAGTGTTCAACATCACTTTTTGCAGCAAGGAGTATATCATCAATTGAAGCTACAAAGCGATTTTTCTGATCATCGAGGTAATTATCAAACCGGGTAAGGCCGCTGATCAGAAACTCAGCAACAGCCGTTGGGGTTTTAAGCCGCGTATGAGCTACCAGGTCAACTATTGAGTCATCTTTTTCATGACCAATACCTGTTATCACAGGGAGTGGAAACTGTGTTATAAAATAGGCGAGATTATAATTGTCAAAGCAGCTCAGGTCGACTTGAGAGCCTCCTCCACGGATAATCACCACAACATCGAAGAAATTTTCGTAGAGGTAAATCTGCTCAAGAGCCCCAATGATAGACGTTTCTGCCTGATTGCCCTGCATGATAGCCGGAAATAGCCTGGTATGAAAACGATACTTAGACGGATTATTCGTTAGCTGATCGATAAAATCCTGATATCCTGCCGCAGTGAATGACGAGATGATTGCAATCTTTTGGGGTACAAGTGGAAGTGTTAGCTCTTTGTTCATATCGGCTACACCCTCGTTCTGCAAACGGGAGATTATTTCGCGCCGTCGGCGTGCCATATCCCCTAAGGTATAGGTGGGATCAATATCCCGAATATTCAGACTATAGCCATATAATTCATGAAATTCGACCGAGACGCTCACTAACACTTTTAGCCCTTCGGTCAATGGTTGACCTGTGGTCGATTCAAAATATGGGCGTAACATCCGGAATGTATAAGACCAGATTGTCGCCTTTGCCTGGGCCACAATGGCATCTCCGTTCTCCTCCTTCTCAATCAGGACAAGATAACAGTGACCATTTCTGTTCAATTTTAATTCCGAAATTTCAGCAACAACCCAGACAGGTGCTGTGAAAGTCTCCCCAATGGCCTTTTTAACCCGCCCGTTTAATTCGGATAACTTTAGTTGCTCATTCATCATCCCCAAAGTTAAACATTGGTAATCATTTTGTAGTTTTACAGAGAAATATTTTGGATGTTTCTTCCGATTTTTCTATTTGAATGGGATATATTGGATTAATTTTAGAAAACTACCCGGAATTAAACCGATCAGAAAAGGGTTGGCCTGGATAACTGGAGAACGTGAATATGTTGGAAAAGATAATATTGCGAATAAAGAAGACCTTTATAAATGTGTCCCGAACGCGAATGAACAGGATGATTGTGATGGTCTGGCCCTTTATCCTTGCGGCGGTTGCATTTCTGGGTGTCGGAGTGGCTATTGGAGAGCCAAAGCTGATCGAAGCGTATTATTCAAATGGGCTGTACCCCTTCATCGCAAGATCCTTTTCCTGGCTCAGTGCAATGATCCCTTTTTCCCTGTGGGATATTTTTTGGATGGTGACTGTTTTCCTTCTGATTTTGGGTTTACTGGCAGTTCTCTTTCGAAAGGTAAAATTGAGCTGGCTGTTATTACGTATTGGTCAGTCGCTCGCTTTATTGTATACTTTTTTCTACCTCGTATGGGGCTTTAATTATTTCAGACCAAAGCTGGAAAGCCGCGTGAGTTGGGAGAAGCCAAAAACAGATGAAGCTCTTTTCCGCTCAACCCTCGATTCGATGTTACGTCATACCAATTTAAGCTATACCTCCATCTCCCCGGCTGATTATCCAACGATTGACAGTCTGGTTGAGGCGTCATACCTGAAAAATAGCTCAACACTAGGGATCAACTATCCCAACGGATCTCGACGGCCAAAAACAATGTTATTTAGCTCCCTATTTGCAAAATCGGGAGTCAGCGGCTACTTCGGACCATTTTTTAATGAGGTTCATCTGAATTACTACCTCCTTCCGATGGAATATCCCTACGTGCTGGCGCATGAGAAAGCCCACCAATTTGGAATTACAAATGAGGCAGAGGCTAACCTGGCTGCATTTATTGTTTGTACCACCTCTGCAGACCACAGGCTGAATTATTCCGGTTATGTGAACCTGCTGGTCTATTTTCTCTCTGACGCAGCAAGACTTAAAGATGCAAAAGACTATATACGAAAAATTGAAAAGCCGGTTATTCTCGATTTAAGGTTTCAACGCCATCATTGGCAGGGATTGCAAAATAGGACGCTCGATAAGGTGCAAACCGCGGCGAATAATGCGTACCTTAAAACGAACCATATTGAAGAGGGGGTGAAAAACTATAATCAGGTTGTGGGACTGGTAATGAGTTGGTACCACAATGAGAATCGAAATAACCCTGGAAATAAGTAATACTGTTAAAATTCAGGCAGTGAGGCTTTGTGCAAAAAAGCTAAATTGTAAATCTTAAGTAATAAGAACAATTTAATGTCGTAATTATTTATTTCCTCTTTTGACCTCCCGCAACCCAGACCTCCCCCAACCCAGACCTCCCCCAACCCCTCCAGAGGTGGGGAGAAGGAGGGGAGAAGAAGGGGAGTAAGGTGCAGATTGATGGCCAAAAGGCTCCCCTTTGGGGAGATTTAGAGGGGTCAAAAAGGAGAAAATCAGAATTTTAAATAGTATATTATATTTTTTCGATTACTTAATTGATCTTGAGTCATGCCCTATAAAAAGAAAAAATCATTTCAGAAGTTGAATATCGGAATTTTTTTAACGGTGCTTTTGTCTTTTCCCGGGACTTTTCTATTTGCTTTTCCGGATGGGGGCTCTAAACCTCTGACCAATGGTATTTATCGTGAAAACATCCGTACGGTTCAATTTTTCCGGAAGGGATGGGAGTTCTCACAACCGGTTTTAGAATTTGGGACAGACCAGCAGCTTATTTTGAAATTTGATGAATTATCTGAGGGGACGTCTAATTTTTATTATACCATTACCCATTGTGATTCGGAGTGGTATCCATCCCGGTTAGTGCTGCAGGAGTATATTGAAGGGTTTATGGAGAACCCGGTGAATGATTATGCGGCATCGGTGAATACGACAGTAAAGTATACAAACTATCAGCTAGTACTTCCCAATGAGCAGGTTCATATGTTACTTTCGGGTAATTATCTGCTCTCTGTTTTTGAAGAGGGGAACAGGGATGTTCCCGTTTTGACACGGCGTTTTTATGTCCTTGAACCGCTTGCAGGGATTGGAGGTGAAGTGAAAAAATCTACTTTTGAAGGTTATCGCGGAAGGGATCAGGAGATTAATTTTTCAGTCGATTATTCTCATATTGGTATCACAGATCCCATTACAGAGGTAAAGGTGGTGCTCATGCAAAATTCGAGAAGTGACAATTGCTTAAGAAATTTCAAGCCTTCATTGATGAGAAATAATCAGCTTGTTTATGATCTTGTTGGGGCAAATGTTTTCCCGGGAGGGAATGAATTCCGTAATTTTGACACCAAAGACATCCGCATTAACGGGTTGGGCGTTTTAAAGACTGAATATGTCGATCCAAACTACCAGGTAACCTTACGAGCCGATCAAATGCGTCGGGGCAATGATTACCTTACTGAAAATGATATGAACGGCCGCTACCTGGTAAAAAACAACCGGGCCAACGATCCTGATCTTGAATCAGATTACATTTTTGTCCATTTTTCGCTTCAAATGGCCGAGCCTTTAGCTGGCGGAAATATCTATGTCTTTGGTGGATTGTCCGACTGGCAATGTCTTCCGGCCAATAAAATGACCTGGAATTTTGATTTGAAGCGGTATGAAGCATCAATTTTAATCAAGCAGGGTTTTTATGACTATCAATATGTCTACATCCCCATTGGTGACAGTCGGATCGATAATACATTACTCGAAGGGAGCCACGTGGAAACCGAAAACGACTATCAGCTATTTGTTTATTACCATGGGTTCTCCTCAAGATACGACAGGTTAATCGGTTATCAGTCTATAAACTCGGTAAAGAGATAAAAACCGCTTCACAATTAGTAGGTTAACCCAAACTGCCAGAGTGGTATGGTGTTCAAATATCCCAGTTCAAAAATAAAGAGGATGCCTTTTTGGACACCCTCTTTTAAATATTTCAGTTTTGTGGATCAAAGTAGGCCAGAAAATCGGAACTTGCTTAATTTTCCAAAGGATTTCAACCGGAGGACATGTTTTAATCCCTCCATCTCTCAATCCCTCCGTCTCTCCCTCTTACTTCACCTCTTCAAAGTCAACATCAGTTACCTCACCGTCGCCTTTAGGGCCTTGCTGCTGAGCACCGGGATTTCCCTGATGTCCGCCGCCGGCAGCCCCTTCCTGACCCTGTGAACTCGCGGCATTATACATTTCCTGAGATGCAGCCTGAAAAACGGCATTTAATTCTGCTGTTGCCTCATCAATACCAGTCAGATCCTGAACTTTATGCGCCTCTTTCAATTTAGCTAAAGCTGCTTCGATTGGCCCTTTTTTGTCAGTTGGAAGTTTGTCGCCAAACTCTTTGAGTTGTTTTTCGGTCTGGAATATCAGCGTGTCGGCATGATTGAGTTTTTCAACTTTCTCTTTGGCCAATTTATCTGATTCTGCATTTGCCGCAGCTTCGTCTCTCATCCTTCTGATCTCCTCATCGGTAAGACCTGTAGAGGCCTCAATCCTGATTGACTGCTCCTTATTGGTAGCTTTGTCTTTAGCTGTTACATGAAGAATACCGTTGGCGTCAATGTCAAAAGCAACTTCAATCTGCGGGATACCACGTGGTGCTGGTGGAAGTCCGTCCAAATGGAAACGACCAATTGTTTTATTACCTGCAGCCATAGGCCTTTCACCTTGTAATACATGGATTTCAACCGATGGCTGGCTGTCTGCCGCTGTGGTAAAGGTTTCTGCCTTTTTGGTTGGGATCGTGGTATTGGCTTCAATCAGTTTTGTCATAACACCACCCATGGTTTCGATACCCAATGAAAGTGGAGTGACGTCGAGCAACAGTACATCGGTTACTTCACCTGAAAGAACGCCTCCCTGAATGGCGGCACCAATAGCAACCACTTCGTCAGGATTTACCCCTTTTGAAGGGGCTTTTCCGAAAAAGCTCTGAACTTTTTCCTGAATAGCAGGAATACGGGTTGAGCCACCAACAAGAATAACTTCATCGATATCCTTGATGGTCATCCCTGCATTCTGTAATGCTTTACGGCAAGGTTCCATCGTTGCATTGATGAGTTTGTCGCACAGTTGTTCGAATTTGGCACGGGTAAGTGACTTGACAAGATGCTTTGGCACTCCGTTAACCGGCATAATATATGGAAGGTTGATCTCTGTTTGTGTTGAGCTTGAGAGTTCGATCTTTGCTTTTTCAGCTGCCTCTTTCAAACGCTGCAATGCCATCGCATCTTTATGCAGATCTACACCCTCATCTTTTTTAAATTCATCGGTAAGCCAGTCGACAATCGCCTGATCGAAATCATCACCACCTAGATGGGTATCTCCGTCGGTCGATTTCACTTCAAAAACACCATCGCCAAGCTCCAGAATTGAAATGTCAAATGTTCCACCGCCAAGGTCAAACACGGCAATCTTCATATCTTTATGCATCTTGTCCAAACCATAAGCAAGCGATGCTGCAGTTGGTTCATTGATGATACGACGAACCTTTAAACCGGCAATCTCTCCGGCTTCTTTGGTCGCCTGACGCTGAGAATCGTTGAAGTATGCTGGCACTGTTATGACCGCCTCTGTCACTTCCTGACCCAGGTAATCCTCTGCCGTTTTCTTCATTTTCTGAAGGACCATCGCAGAAATTTCCTGAGGAGAATAAAAACGATCATCAATCTTTACTCTTGGAGTGTCATGATCTCCCTGAATAACGGAGAAGGGTACCCGTTTAATCTCTTTCGAAAGATTGGCATATGGTTCGCCCATAAAACGTTTAATCGATGAGATCGTTTTTGCAGGATTTGTAATCGCCTGGCGTTTTGCCGGATCACCAACCTTGCGTTCGCTGTTTTCAACAAATGCCACAACCGACGGAGTCGTCCGTTTGCCTTCGCTGTTGGGGATAACCACCGGTTCGTTGCCTTCCATTACTGCAACGCAGGAGTTGGTTGTTCCTAAGTCAATTCCAATTATCTTTCCCATTTTTATAGTTGTATTTAAACTGTTGATTCAATATTTTTATCCGATTATACATTCCTTACCAATCGTTGTGCCAATCATTGGAAAACGCTTTTTTTGGTAATATTGGCATATTAAAGTGCCGGTTGTAAATCTGTTGTGTCACCTTTTGTGACAAAACGACAGCAGATTGCAGGTTTAATCCGGATATAGCTTTAAATAGATTTAAAATCAGGAATGGGTAAAGTTGTACCGTATTCCAAATTTTATAACTTTGAACAAACTATATTAATCCCATAAATAATATCGATGAAGACAAAAAAAATTGAACTTAAGCAATCGGGACGACTGCAATCGCTCGACGTATTGCGTGGATTTGACATGTTATGGATTGTAGGTGGTGGCAGTTTGATCGCTGCCTGGGCTAAAGGAACGAACTGGGGCTGGATGAATGTTCTTGCCGCTCAACTTGAGCATGTTAGCTGGGAAGGATTTCGTTTTGAAGATCTTATATTCCCTATGTTTATGTTTATTTCCGGGGTGGCTATCCCTTATGCGGTCACGGCCAAGGTTGAACAAGGGGCAAATCGTAAAGCTTTGTTTCATAAGATTTTGAAACGAGGCATCCTGCTTGTTGTTTTAGGAGTCATCTACAATGGGAATCTGAGGCGCGATTTTGATGGTTTTTCAGATATGCGTATTGCAAGTGTGCTGGGACAAATCGGACTTGGATATTTATTTGCCGCAACAATCGTATTATATACAAAATCATTTAAAACAAGAGTTGCCTGGCTGGTAGGCATTATGTCAGGTATTGCTATCCTGCAGCTCGCTATTCCGGTTCCAGGACACGGTGCCGGGCTTTTGCTCGACAAGGAATGGTGTATGAATGCATACCTTGACCGGATGCTGATGCCGGGAAGATTACACGGAACAATTTATGATCCTGAAGGGTTATTGTGCATTGTTTCAGCGATTACCGTTACGCTGATGGGCGCTCTGGCAGGATCAGTATTGCGTGACGGCGAGCCAGCCTCTCAAAAGAAAGCAGCGACATTGGCTTTAGGTGGAGCAGGACTCATCGCGGTTGCCCTGATACTTTCTCCGTTTTATCCAATTATCAAAGCTTGCTGGACTGTACCGTTTAATATGCTCGCTGCAGGGATTAGTGCGATGTTACTGTCACTTTTCTATTTCGCTATCGATGTAAAGGACTGGACTCATGGAATATTTTCTTATAAAATATTGTTCT
Organism: uncultured Bacteroidia bacterium; assembly: GCA_903904515.1. Lineage (GTDB taxonomy): Bacteria > Bacteroidota > Bacteroidia > Bacteroidales > Prolixibacteraceae > JAAFHB01. Next base: position 9,616 of record CAIVCR010000065.1, on the reverse strand, counting down.
TTAAAGTAATAGGAATGAACTCCATTACAATCTACCTGGGCCATTCGATCATCGATTTTGACCATGCTTCCCATTTTTTCCTTGGTTTTACCAATTTACCTATGGGACCATGGGTTGAGATTCTTGGTGCTATTGTCCTGGAGTGGTTACTCCTCTATTATTTATATCAGAAGAAGATTTTCCTCAGGGTTTAGTCGTGTTGAATTGATAATGTTAATCTGCGGAACGAATAAACGTTAATTTGTTCCGCAGATTCACCGTTTTTTCTACTTTTGACCTGATTATTTCACTGTTGAAATTAAAATTATGTCGGTACAAAAAGAGGTGAAAAGGGTAACAACCCATGTTCTTGCAGAGATGAAACTGCATGGAGAGAAGATTTCAATGCTCACGGCCTATGATTTCAGCATGGCCAAGCTGGTCGATGAGGCCGGAATAGATGTAATTCTGGTCGGCGATTCCGCCTCCAACGTGATGGCCGGAAATGAGACAACTCTCCCTATTACGCTCGACCAGATGATTTATCATGGGAAGTCAGTGGTTAAAGGGGTGACACGCGCTTTGGTGGTGGTTGATATGCCTTTCGGAACTTATCAGGGGAATCCGCTTGAAGCATTGAGCTCGGCAATCAGAATTATGAAAATCACCCATGCCGATGCGGTAAAACTAGAAGGGGGTAAAGAGATTATTGATTCGGTAGAACGGATCGTATCGGCAGGAATCCCTGTGATGGGTCATCTCGGACTTATGCCGCAGTCGATTCATAAATATGGGACCTATACTGTCAGGGCAAAGGAAGAAATTGAAGCACAGAAACTAATAGAAGATGCCCATCTATTGGAACAGGCAGGTTGTTTTGCAATCGTTCTCGAGAAAATACCGGCTAAACTTGGCAAACAGGTGGCAGAAGAGCTGAAGATTCCTGTCATCGGCATTGGCGCCGGTGGTGGTGTTGACGGACAGGTATTGGTCATTCATGATATGCTGGGATTGACCCAGGAGTTCTCCCCACGGTTTCTAAGACGTTATCTCAATCTTGCTGCGGAGATCAAAGGTGCGGTGGGAAATTATGTGGCTGATGTAAAATCGCGCGATTTCCCCAATGAAAAGGAACAATACGATTAAAGGAGATAAAAGCTGCTGGCAGCTGGCTACTGGCAATTAGCTGAATTTAGCTTAATAAGGATAAGTCAAAGCTGATTAGATCCTACTCGAAGCCGTTTTAGCCAGCCGCCGTTTTAGCCAGCCGCCAGTTGCTAGCCGCCATTAGCCAGACGCCAGTTGCCAGCTGCAATATCTAAACAGATCAAACATCCATATTTTTCTTATAATCCATTTTTTAATGACTCAGCTTTCCGTTCTTTTTGAAGATAATCACATTATAGCCATCAATAAACAGTGCGGGGATATCGTACAAGGTGATAAAACCGGCGACCGCACCTTAGGTGATGATGTAAAATCTTATATTAAAGAACATTATAATAAGCCAGGAGCTGTGTTTTTAGGAGTGACCCATCGCCTTGACCGGCCTACCAGCGGGGCTGTACTTTTTGCACGAACCTCCAAAGCGCTTTCCCGTCTCAATGAACTGTTCAAGGAGGAGCGGGCAATTCATAAGACCTATTGGGCCGTCGTAGATAAAAAACCCGAGCCATTAACCGGATTGCTCGATCATTGGCTGGTACGCGACACCCGCCGTAATATGTCGTTTGCCTATCCTAATGAACGGAAAGAGTCGAAAAGAGCGAGCCTAACCTATCGCTATCTGGGTTCTTCAGACAAGTTTCATTTGCTCGAAATTGAGCTCCATACGGGTCGTCATCATCAGATCAGGGCTCAGTTGGCAGCTATTGGGTTACATATCAAAGGGGATCTTAAATACGGGTTCCCACGTTCAAACAGTGATGGTGGAATCCATCTTCATGCACGGAAAATAGAATTTACCCACCCCGTAACCGGTGAACCAATCACCATCGTCGCCCCGACTCCCAATGATCCCGTGTGGAATTATTTTGTCAGGACAATTGATGGATGATTCTACAGTCCCGAATGCAGGCAGGTCTGAATTTACCAATTTATTGTTTAGCTGTAGTTTATTCAAGTGATTAACAATCACTAGCTGGATAGCTGTCAAATCTTTCCAGGTATTCTGGTAATACCTCCATTAATTTCCCGGGCTCAATATGCAATACCCTCATCCCTAAGCCTTTTGCTGCCTCTGTATTCTCTGCCATATCATCAATAAACAGAGTCTCTTCAGCCAGAATGCCGGCCTCTTTTAATGCTTTATCATAAATCTCAGGATTGGGTTTTCGCAATCCCATCTCATGAGAATAGAAATTCCGTTCGAAGAGATCATAAAACGAATAGCCGAATTCATTTTCAAATTCACGATGAAATTTCAACCGGTGTATCTCATTGGTGTTGCTCAGCAAAAAGATCCGGTAGCCCTTTTTCAACTCTTCCAGATATCTGATCCGCTCCTTAGGGATATCAAGAATCATTGCCGACCATGCTTCATCAATTGAGCTGTCTTTGATCTGAACATTAATCATCGCCCTGACAGCGTCGCGAAAGGCTCCGGGAGAAGAGTTTCCCTGCTCAAGCTGAAAAAAGAGCTCCCTGGCTAACGACTTTTTATTCTCCTCATAGAAATCACTCCAGCCTAATTTCCGAAACTCATCTACCGTGAGCTGAGGATTAATATTCAGGATGACACCACCCAGATCAAAAATAATATTGCGAATCGGTTGTACGGTCATATTGCGGGTTATTGAATGCAAATATATTGGTTTAAAGGATAGATAGCGTACCCTGTTTATATCCTTCTGGAAAATTAGTCTATTCGTTCAGTTAGGCGCAAAGGGGTGGTATGAATTTAAATAATTGAACTACATTCGATTACAACTATTTCCTCGGATAATGTATCATTGAACTCTTTGCCTGCTACATTGTTATTGAATTAAGATTTTCAAGTTAACGCCGATATAAAACACTGAGAAAACCAAATGAGCAACGAACATTATCATCATCCTGCAAACGGTAAAAGTCTGATTCTTTCTATAATTTTAAATGTTGGAATCACTGTTGCTCAGATTGTTGGAGGTTTACTCTCCAGCAGTATTGCTCTGCTTTCTGATGCAGCTCATAACTTTAGCGATGTGCTTGCCTTGCTTTTCAGCTATATTGCAGAGAAGCTTTCAGGTCGGGAAAGGACACTGAAACAAACTTTTGGATACAAACGGGCAGGGATATTCGCCGCATTTACAAATTCCGCAACGTTGATGATTGTTGCGGCAATACTTGTTGATGAAGCGATCGACAGGCTGATGAATCCCCGACCAATTGAAGGGAATATCGTAATTTATCTGGCTGCACTCGGTATCCTTTTCAATGGCATCAGCGCCCTACTGGTTAAAAGAGGGGCGGAAACCAATACCAATATGCGTTCTGCCTATTTGCACCTGTTTACCGATATGCTCACCTCTGTCGGCGTTTTTATCGGAGGGTTTGCCATTAAGTTCCTGGGTTGGTTCTGGGTTGACGGGGCAATAACTATTGTGATTTCTATCTTTCTGATATATAGCAGCTGGGGTATCTTCTACTCGTCGTTACGAATTTTCATGCAGTTTACACCATCCCAGATCAGTATTGAGGCGATAGCAGATGAGATAGCTAAAATTGAAGGCGTTAAAAATATACATCATGTACATGTATGGAAACTCGATGATCACGAAATGATGTTTGAAGCTCACCTCGATCTCAAAGAAGATTTTACGATTTCACAATTCGAACTTATCCTGGAAAAGGTGGATGCAACGCTGGATAACTTCTCAATTCACCACTTTAATATTCAACCCGAATGGGAACGGGCCGACGAAAAATCACTGATCAACAACCTCGATCACTGAATTTCTGAGCTGAAAAATTGGCATAGGACGCGAAATGTCCTTGCTTATTAATAGGATACTGATTTGTTGCTGGCTACTTGCAGCTGGCTTGTATGCCTTTTTCTGAAAGTATTTTTTTTCATATCCCTGTATTTCAAATGGCGATTTTCCCCCGGTAAAGACCTGCTACCCGCCAACAGCCAGTTGCTACCCGCCAGCCGCCAGTAGCCAACAGCCAGCCGCCAACAGCCAGTTGCTACCCGCCAGCCGCCAGTAGCCAACAGCCAGCCGCCAACAGCCAGTTGCCAGCCGCCAGCCGCCAATAGCCAGTTGCCAGTTGCCAACAGCCAGTTGCCAGCCGCCAGCCGCCAGCTGCCAGTAGCCAACAGCCAGTTGCCAACAGCCAGTAGCCAGTAGCCAGCCGCCAGTTGCCAATAGCCAGCCGCCATTAACCATTATCCCTCCCCATACCTACTTACAGTTAGATTAAATACACAATTTGTGGTATTGTCACAGTTTATGAATCCCCCCATTTTTGTACCGGGCAAGAAAGTAAACTATTATCTGATCGTTTCAATTTTTTTCGCGTGGAAAATAGTTGATTTTTATTGGTTTGAATATGAAATATTTAATGTATTGAATTGAAGTATCTCATAACCATAAGTGCTAAATGAATCAGTATTAACTTTTAATTTGACAAGCTAAATATCTTGTCTTTAAATAATTGAATTATCGATGAAAAAACTATTTTTAGGGTTGCTGTTTTTAATACTTGCATTGAGTAATTTTGGACAATCTACAAATGATGTCCTTAACTTATTAATTAAAAATAAGACGATTACACAGGAGGAGGCAGATTCCGTGAGGGCTGAGGCGGCCATTAAGCAACAGGATATAGACGCTAACAAGAAAACGTTTTTTGCCAGCACTGGCAGACCTTTTCAATTGACGGGCTACTCCCAGATTCGGTACCAGTTTATCCAGCAAACCGGCAAAACTGATGGTTTTGATATCCGCAGGGCCAGGCTCGATTTACAGGGGAATATAAGTCCTTACTTTTCGTATAAGCTGCTTACCGATTTTGCCGGTAGTCCTAAGATATTGGAAGCTTATGCTGAGATAAAGCTTAAAGATTATTTTAATGTTACACTAGGAGAGGCAAAGATCCCTTTTTCGTTCCAAAATCTGCTATCTGACAGTAAACTTGAAATTTCTGACAGGGCTCAGGTTGTTGAGGCTTTGGTTTCCCGGTCAACTGATGTAATCGGCAATCAAAATGGCCGCGATATTGGCGTGCAAGTGGGCGGTAGCTTTCTGAAATATTCAAAAAGGTACTTGCTTGAATATAAGATTGGATTGTTTAATGGTTCTGGAATTAATGTGGCAGATAACAACAATACTAAAGATCTGTCGGGAAGGTTAGTCGCTCATCCTTTTGAAGGAGTTGGAATTGGAGGCTCATTTTATTCGGGTACAGGGTTCTATGGAACTCCATCGGCTGTCAATCATGTTCGTAATCGGACAGGTATTGAATTGAATTATGAATTTAAACGCTTCTTACTCCGATCTGAATATATTGAGGGAAAGGATGGAGCCATTAAACGAAATGGCTGGTATGCAGAAACAGGATATTTCCTAATTCCATCCCGATTCCAATTGTTATTGAGGTATGATACAAATGATCCAAACAGTGCGGTTTCAAAGAATGCAACGACAAATTATCTGATTGGCGGAACCTATCATTTTAATAACTGGTCAAAGATTCAGGCTGCTGTTACTGTCGTTAAGAAAGAGGCCAATTCAAAAACAAACAACATGGCAGTTATTCAATATCAAATAAGTTTTTAAAAATAGATTATCAAAAACATGAAAAATAAATTATTTTTTGGGATATTCGCTTTATTATTTTGCAATTTTATAATCTCAAATCGGACCTTTGGGCAGGGTAAGCTGGAAGGAAGGCTCTCCTTTTCCGGCGCTTTCGCACTCTATCCAATGGCGGTAAAATGGGCAGAGGAGTTCAAAAAGGTGAATCCTGAAGTTAAAATAGATATTTCGGCAGGCGGTGCAGGAAAGGGGATGACTGATGTATTGAATAATATGGTGGATATTGGGATGGTTTCCCGTGAGATATATCCTGAAGAGGTGAATAAAGGGGCCATGGGATTTGCAGTGACTAAAGATGCTGTTGTTGCTGTAATCAGCGCGCAGAATCCGGCATTGAATGATATTCTTGCCACTGGATTAAACCCTGATGCCGGAAACGACATCTGGGTTACCGGAAAGTATAAAACCTGGGGACAGGCATTTAATTCCAAATCCAAAACCCCCCTTCACGTTTATACCAGGTCAGATGCTTGTGGTGCTGCGGAGGTTTGGGCAAAATACTTTGGAAAAAAGCAGGAGGATCTGTTGGGAAGCGGCGTTTTTGGTGATCCGGGTTTAGCCCTTGCCGTTAAAAAAGATCCCATCGGCATTGGATTTAACAATATTGGTTATGCCTATGATTTCACTACTAAAAAACAGATCTCAGGGATCAGGGTTGTTCCTGTCGATTTGAATAAAAACGGGAAGATTGATCCGGAAGAAGATTTTTACGGCACAATGAATGATCTTATCGAAGCGATAACAAAAGGGAAATACCCGTCGCCTCCCGCACGAGATCTTTATTTTGTCACCCATGGAAAACCAACCAACAAATTGGTCATTGAATTTCTCAAATGGGTTTTAGCTGATGGTCAGAAATATGTAAATGATACTGGTTATATTATTCTTTCAAAAGATATTATTAATAAAGGGCTTAAAAGTTTAAATTAAATGTTGAAGGGGAGACTGCTGAAAGATAAAATTGCACGACATTACATGTTGGGCGCAACTATCGTGTCGATTTTGTTGCTTTTCGTAATTGGCGGGGGATTATTCTATAAGTCACTCCCAATAATACACGATAAGAGCCTTTGGACACTTTTAACAACCAGTAACTGGCGTCCCTTCAAAGGAGACTTCGGATTTGCATCCTATATAATCAGTACGCTTTTTGTTACTGGCATCGCGATATTAATCGCATTGCCTTTGTCGCTGTTGACTTCAATCTATATTATAGAATATGCCTCACCCCGCATTCTACGCGCATTTAGTTCGGTTGTTGATTTGCTTTCAGGAATTCCACCTGTAATTTATGGTGTTTGGGGCACTCTGACTATTGTTCCATTTATCTCCGAAAAGTTGGCACCCCATTTCGTGGAGTTCTCGACAGGGTATAGTGTCCTTGCTGGTGGCATTGTATTGGCAATTATGATAATTCCATTGATAATTAGTATTTTAATGGAGGTTTTTTCAGCTGTCCCCAAAGAGATGCGGGAGGCGTCGATGTCGCTGGGAGCTACCAAATGGCAAACGGTAAAAAAGGTTGTAATCCGCAAATCGATTCCCGGAATTGTAGCCGCAACTGTTTTGGCAATATCGAGGGCTTTTGGTGAAACGATAGCAGTGTTGATGGTATGTGGAAACTTCACAGATCTTCCTAAATCCATTTTTGATGCCTGTTATCCAATACCGGCCCTGATTGCCAATAATTACGGTGAAATGATGTCAGTGCCTCAGTATGAATCAGCGCTGATGTTTGCGGCGTTCATACTGTTCTTCATCATTGTTGTTTTTAATATAATCTCGCGTCTGGTGCTTATTCAGATCGATAAAAGATATCAATTATGAAACAAGTATCAGCTTTAACCAACAACAAGGTTGAAAAACTCATATGCGATTTCCCCCGATGGATCGGGGCAAGCTATCAGACCTTTAAACAACATATTCTTATCTGATGAAAAAACTCGAAGAGAAGATTTTTAAATTCCTGATGATCGGTTCGACTGTGGTGATCCTTAGCATCTTGCTGTATATTCTTTATGTTATTATGAAGAAGGGGTTGCCATCCCTTTCGTGGGAAATGATTTCTCAGATTCCCAGCGGAGGATTCTACCTGGGGAAAGAGGGGGGAATATTGAATGCGATTATAGGGTCACTTTACCTGATATTCTTTTCTGTAGTGATCAGCCTTATGATTAGCGTACCGGTGGTTATGTATCTGAATTTTACCCTTAGGCGCAAAAGCAAACTGGCAGCCTTCGCCAGGCTGACTTTTGATGTACTCTTTGGAATCCCTTCAATTGTATATGGAGCGTTCGGATTTACAGTAATGATCTATTTTGGCTTGCAAGCTTCTTTGCTCGGCGGTATTATTGCCGTTACTCTGTTGATAATTCCTGTGATGATCCGATCCATTGATGAGGTTGCCATCCTAATTCCCAATGATCTGGTTGAGGCTACAAAATCGCTCGGCGCGACCAATTATGAGACGATAAAGGTAATTACGCGGCAACTTCTTCCCGGAATTTCGACTGCTGTTCTCCTGTCTGTAGGCCGCGGAATCGGTGATGCCGCCACTGTTTTGTTTACAGCAGGTTATACTGATAGTATTCCAACCTCACTTACCCAGCCAACTGCCTCACTCCCCTTGGCCATCTTTTTTCAGCTGAGTAGTCCCATTGAGGAGGTTCAAAACAGAGCCTATGCGGCAGCGCTGGTTTTGACTATAATCATTCTGACGCTGAGCTTTTCCGCGAGATATTTCAGTAGAAGACTTTCAAAAAATAAAATATAATTTATATGGAACTGATGACAGCACCCTTAATTGCAGAGCAACTAAAACCGAATTTCAGCAGTTTGTCAGATTGCCTAAAACCGCATATTGAGGTCGAAAATCTGAATCTTTATATTCAGAATAACCATATCCTTAAGAATATAAATATGGCTATTCCGGATAAAAGCATTACATGTATCATAGGGCCTTCGGGTTGCGGAAAGACAACATTACTCCGCACCTTTAACCGGCTTCATGACGATTCCGTGGATGTAAAAATTACGGGAAAGCTTTTTGTCGATTGCGAGGACATCTATGCCAAGGGTACGGAGGTTACCCATATCCGAAAGAAAATGGGACTACTGGCTCAACGCCCCTGTTCACTCCCGATGTCAATTATTGACAACGTCGTTTATGGTCCACGCCTCCATGGAGTGAGAGGGAAACGTAAATTGTATGCGATTGCCCGTCATCAGCTTAATGCCGTTGGTTTGTGGGATGAGGTCAAGGATCGTTTGAAATCTCCCGCGTCGAAACTATCCATTGGTCAACAGCAACGGCTTTGTCTGGCTCGTGGCTTGGCCGTGGAGCCTGAAATTATTTTGGGAGACGAGGCGACATCTGCACTCGATCCGATCTCTTCCAAAACGATCGAAGAGCTCTTTCTGTCGATTAAGGATAAGTACACAATTGTTCTTGTAACACATACTTTGCGGCAGGCAAAACGAATCGCCGATTATATAGCTTTTATGTACCTGGGCGAGCTGATTGAATTTGGCACCGCTGATCAGGTGTTTAATCATCCGAAGCACAAGCTTACCAAAGAGTACATCAGCGGGGGATTTAGTTAAAACTCTTGGAATTACCGGCGTATTAACGTGGAGATCTCACTTTAATTGGCTCAGGGTATCGCCTCATAGATAATGCGTTACTTTATCCGGGCAAGCTGTAACCATCACGGGAGGCAGCTAAACATTTGAGATTGCTTCGTCACCATTGCAGGTAATCCAGGTCCTGATGGACTTTAAGATTTTTGATGGCGACTCGCAATGACACTCTTCGATATGTAGTGATGAGGGTGCGGGAT
>CAIVCR010000064.1 GCA_903904515.1 uncultured Bacteroidia bacterium | reverse complement strand
TGGAAGGTGGAATGTATAAGATTGTCGAAGGGATTTTGGGGGAACTTCAAAAAGAGAACGTGAAGATCACCTACAATACCGAAATTGTAGATTATGTTTCCGATGGAAAAAATCTGAAAGCCCTTGTTGATCAGAATAACAAAAGATGGGCGAGCGATATCATTGTTGTAAACAGTGACGCAGCTTCATTCCGTGGCAAGATATTTAAACGTCCAAAGTTCTCAGAGGCAAAACTTGATAAGATGGAATGGACCATGGGTCCGCTGACCATTTACATTGGGTTAAAGTGCAAACTTCCACAGGTTGAGCATCATAATTATTATCTGGGAGACAACTTCAAGGATTATGCCAATAAGATTTTTCAATCGACTGGAACCATTCAAAAGCCGTATTATTATGTGAATGTTATTTCACGCAATAACCCTGACTGTGCCCCGGAAGGGTGCGAAGGACTTTTCTTCGTTTGTCCGGTTCCTGACCTGCGCTTCAAGAAAAACTGGGATGACAAGGAGGAGATTGTGAACAGTATTCTTGCCGATTTCTCATCCCGCATTGGGAAAGACATCTTGCCAGAGATCATCTCTAAAACAATTTACACCCCTGAAGACTGGCAAAATCAGTATAACCTTCACCGCGGCAGTGGTCTTGGATTATCCCATAAGATGTTGCAGATTGGAGCTTTCCGACCACAGAATTTCGATGAAGTCTATAAAAATGTTTTTTATGTTGGAGCTTCTACCGTTCCGGGAACCGGATTGCCGATTACGATGATTAGTTCAAAACTGGTGGTTAAAAGGATTGAAAAATTAAAAGTCAAGCAGAAATCGATTTGAAAATAGTTAATTATTTGATTGGTTAAAAAAAGCTTGCAAAAGCTCAATAAAAGCCCCGGGAGTCAGCGTCTTCCCCGTGAAAGAGGCATAAGTGACAGGATATTTATAGATACGGAAGACTGAGTTCATCGTTTCTCCAGTGCGTTCAGCATCTTTTTCCTGTCACTTAAGTTTATCTGACCAGGTTATTCATATGGCGGTTGGGGGAACTTTTCAAAATGGTGTCTCACCGCCGATAAAGCAATCCACACCTGAGGCTTCAAATAACTTCTGAATATCTTTTAGCTTCTCATTTGATGGTATTGGATAACCATTTCCCTGATAATCCCGCTGCAGCATCTGATACTTTTCCCGTCCCAAATGGTGCAACGGAAGGATGTTGATTTCATTTCGTCCAATTTTTTTCAGTAATGAAATCACTGAATTCAGATTTTCATCCGAATCATTAAAACCGGGGATAAGCGGAAGACGAACTATAAGTCTTCCCTGGAACTCCTTTGAAAGCCTTGCTAAATTTTCTAAAATCAATAAATTACCTGAGCCCGTGGCTTCTTTATGTCGGAAATTATCCATATGCTTGAGGTCGAAAAAAATCCAGTCAAGATTTGGAATAACCTCCTGGAAATTTTTCCACGGTATGTTGCCGCAGGTTTCAATAGCTGTGTGAATATACCCTTCGTGACATCTTCTGAGTATGTCATGCGCAAATTCCAGTTGCAACAACGGTTCTCCGCCTGTCAGGGTTACTCCTCCATTAAGTCCCCAGAATTGCCGGTCACGCTGAATTATTTCATAGAGTTTTTCAACCGAGATCTCATATCCGCTAAGTCGTAATGCATTAGTGTAACATTCAGTAAAGCAGTTCGGAGAATCGCATGTGTGACATATTTCGCCGGGTATTTTCAGCTTCCCGTCAACCAGCATGAGGGCATTTTGCGTACAAAGGCTCACGCAATTTCCGCAGCCTAAACATTTTTCATTTGCGTAGATCAGCGAGTGTTTTGGGCTGATTCCCTCGGGATTGGAACACCAGAAACAGTTGAGTGTACAACCACACAGGAAAATTAAGGTGCGACATCCGGGACCGTCATGCACTGATAGCCCCTGAATATCGAAAAGATAACCTTTTGAATCGTACCTATTAGTTTTTAAAGTCATTGCAGGTAACTGCATTCATTTCGGGATAGGCCTCATATTTATTCATGCATGTTCCCAGCTCGTCGGATGTAAGGGTGAAATTTGAACAATATTTACATTTCTGAGCATTCATGTAATTTTCACAAGCGTCATCATCCGCATTGATAAACTTTTTATCCCTTTTACAAATACCTTTGAAGACGTCGGTACTCAGGTAATATTTACAATCGTAGTGCTTCATGTTCTTATCTCTAACCTAATTGTTCATATTCTGTCCGTGCAATGACCTCATCCTGGATCTGTTTTCCAAGTTCGACCCAATATTGAGTAAATCCGGCAACCCTGACCATAAGCCCCCTGTAATCGGCTGGATTTTTCTGCGCATCCCTGAGCATTCTTGAATCAACAATATTAAATTGAGCATGGAAGGCCCCTTTACGCAGGTATGCTTTTATCATTTCAAGGAATTTGCGTGAACCTTCCCGGCCCATCACAACCGAAGGGTGAATTTTCATGTTCAACTGCGAATTTTGGGATAAGGCATGATTATAGCAGGTCGCAGAATTGAATAGGGCGTAAGGGCCATTTTTGTCAGATCCCGGATAGGCAGAAACAGAGCCATCGGCAAAGGTGGTGCCACATAACCTCCCATCCGGTGTTGCCAGCGTAACTGCTCCCATGGGGGCATGGGTCGAGACCGATATCTGGCAGGAATAGAGCGGTTCATCATAAAGCGATTTGTAGTTTTCACACATCTTGCTAAACCAAAGCTGCCACTCTCTGAAAATATCGTCTGCATATTTATCATCATTCCCATATTTGGGGGCATCAAGGCAAAGCTTATGAATTCTCAGCCATGCTTTATAATCGGCACTCTTAACCTGGTCTGTCAGACTGTAGGCGCCGGTATCCAGGGCTGAGAGATACCCAAAATTAGATTCAATGGCAGTTCTTAGCACATCGAGCGTCATCGTTTTTTCGTCGAAGACATTTTTCTTAAGGGATGAGAGGGAGTTGGCAAGATTGACTCCGCCACAGATTTCAACATTGAAAGTCCGGTTATACCGGCTCCCTTTATGGCTGATGTCTTTGCCAGTTGCCAGACAATCGGGTTTGAGCATGCTGTTAATTAATGAGGGTGAGACTTTTCCCCAGATATCATGCTGAATATTATTGGTCAAGGTGAGAACCTCTACAGTGAGGCTGAAATAGTGTTTGAAAATGGTCCATATTTTTTCATACGTGTCTAATTCAACACCATGGGGAGGGTAGACACGTCTGCCGGTTCGTTTATCCAAACCGTCAAACAGAACAGCCTCCAGGACTTTAGGAAGTGAAATAAAATGGACTCCAACACTTGTCGCAGGGGCTGACCCTCCCGGAATAAAGTAGGTTTCACCGTTAAGTTCAAGGGGCATCCAGCTACCTGGTGAGGTTTCAAGACAACCTCCTATCGCCCATGCCCTGGCCTCTTCCGATTGCATCCCCTCCTTTCTGAAATTATTCAAAAGAAATTCCATGGCAACACGATTGTTGACCCAGGCAGGATACCCTGTTCCGATTTTTGTACATTCGACCCCTTTGAGCAGGAATTCTTCAGGTAATTTTTCATCAAAAAGAAGGCTTAACGTTGGCTGCGGTGTGTCGCACGATATTGCCGATTCCAGGATAAGCATTTCGAGTTCATTGGCCGCACTGTTTCCCTCTTTGTCGAGGCCACCGATACACAAGTTGTTAAAGGTATTTCCGCTAAGAACTCCCCCAACAACACCCATTGAAGCAAAACAATCGATTTCGGTAAATTTAACCCGCATACATTCAAGCAGTTCGATGGTCTTTTCCCTGGTCAGAATCCCTTTGTTCATATCCTGTTTCCAGTAAGGGTAAAGGACCTGTCCCAGCCGGCCCGGCGATAACCCTGAAATGGCATCTTCGTTTAATACAGCAACGTGAAAAATCCAGACTAACTGCAGTGCGTCATGAAAAGTGTCCGGCCTGCTTTCCGATAATCGTTCGAGCCGATCTGCTATTTCAAGATATTCACTTTTCTGAACCTGATCATTCTCAAGAGAAGCCATTAGGTGGGCCTCTTTTGAATAATTAAGAATCCAGGTCTGGAGCCCTTCCAGCATCGTATGGACACCTTTGTAAAAATATAGCCGGTCCATTTCAGGAAAGCCTGCCACATTAGCCTGATTTTCCCTGCAGATTTTTTTTATCCCTTCGATTCCGTATTGAAGCGGGTAGTAATAATTGATTACCTCACGTCCCTGGGGAAGTGTATAACCCGAATCGAACATGCAAATAACTGCCCGCATGATCTCCTCTTTTGTATCATATCCCGGAACGAGCTGCTCATATTTGTGGCCTACATCATCAACAGATCTGTTCAGCCACCGCTTCGCCGTTTTTATCAGGATCGGCATCTCTTCTTTTCGCAGTCCAAATTTTCCTGCAATGGAAATTACATTTCCTGAACTTTCAGTAACGTTGCCTCCACCCTGGCCCATGGTTGTAGCCTCATCGGCACTGGCCTTGCCGGCTTTCTGTGCTTCCTTATACAAATCATCTTCCTTTGAAAGAAAAAATGCCTCTGATAGCCACGGCATGGGATACGAACCCCGCAGATAATTTGCTTTTCGCATGGCGAGTAATTCTCCGGGCAGGACGGCCGGTGTTAAATGAGCAAATCCTGATTTTAAGGCTTCTGCTCTTCGGATGATCGGAATCTCACCTTCCAATTCTTCCCATCGCCGCGTGTACCAGTAGGGAAATTCAACAGAGGCAGATGATTTGGTTTCAAGATACATCGTTCGTGCCTTCTCTGCGCGAATAGAAGGTGGTTTTTTCACTTCCCTGTCCTGGAATCCACCTTGCGGACGGGTTCCGTAATAGTTATAATTGTCCGGTAAAACTTCTGAACTTTTGTGATTATTTTCCATGACACCAGGATCAAATTAATTTTTCAATAGTGCACAAGTAAAAAGTGAGAGCAATGAATTTAGGTCATTACAATGAATGGAATACAGCGATATGAGAAGATGAAAATCTATTTTCTCAATCAAAAGTATAAAAAATATGGAAGATTAGTGTCAGGTTCCTGTTTTTGATTCACGTTCACCGGAAAGTTCCTGTGATTATTTTCTCCTTTTCAGTATAATTCCCAAAGCGAGGAGTGACCACACTAACATCTGCCAGACAACCAGGCTCCATCCTCCGTATTTCCAGCATTGCAAGCCTACAAATGTTCCCAGCGCACCTCCAACAAAATAGGAGGTCATGTAAATCGTGTTGATGCGACTATGGGCAGTTTGGTCCAGGGTGTAAATCATGGCAACATTAGTTACCTGCATCCCCTGAATCCCAATATCGAGGATGATTACTGCGACAACCAGGACAATCGTGGAATCCGGCAGCAGTTTCATAAGGCACAAACTGAAAATTATCATCAGCACCGCCAAAATTAAGGTGCGTTTTGAATTTCCCTTGTCGGCCAGTTTGCCAACATAGGGAGCCATCAGCGCACCAGCAATAGCGACCAGCCCAAAAAGACCGATAATGTCGGAATGATAGAAAAACGGAGGGCCGCTAAGATGAAAGGTCAGCACAGTCCAGAAGGAACAAAAAACTCCAAAAAGAAGGGCCCCAACCAGTGAAGCATCCCTCAAAAGGGGAAATCGCTTTATTTGATAGATTACTGATTGCAGAAGCTGAAAGTAATGTCCCTTAAACTCATTTTCCACCGCAGGAAGAGTTGTTTTAAGCATGAGTGTTATGACGGATATCAGTATGGCAGAAAATCCGTAAACATAGCGCCAATTTAGCCACTCGGCGATAAAACCGCTAAAAACCCTCGCAGCCAGGATGCCAATCAGAATTCCCGTAAAGATTGTTCCAACTGTTTTTCCCCTGCTTGCCGGATTCAAACTGGCTGCCATCGGTAAAATAACCTGAACCGACACCGAAAGAAGGCCAATCAGAATACTTAATATCCAGACTTGCTGAATACTTGAAGCGATAGTCATGAGTAGTAATGTGACAATTAGGCCGGAGAGGAGGGTAAGAATCAGGTTTTTCTTGTTGATTTTATCACCGAGGGGTATAATAAAGAAGAGACCGAGCCCATAACCTATTTGCGAAAGCATCGAAATGATTCCGGCCTTGCTTTCAGTTACATTAAATGTTGAGGAGATATCCTTTAAGATGGGTTGATTGTAGTAAATATTGGCCACTGAAGCCCCAGCCGCAATGGCCATGAGAAGCACCTGGAATTTAGTTAACGTATTCGTTTTTGGCAATTGATAGTGTTATTTAAAAGTTTTACCCCAATCCTGGTTGATACCCATATTGCAGGTTACAATGCCAGGATTGGGAATACAAAGGCTTATTAAAATTAAGCCGTTTGCAGAATTTTACTGGCGGTTTTTCTTTTTAGATTAACAAAATATCCGAAAGCGGCCGCGGTAAAGAACATGATCAGGCTATAAATAACGGGAGGAATACTCATAACTCCGTTCCCTAAAATAGTAAGGGCAATGAATATGGCCAGCGTACCGTTATGAATTCCAATTTCCATTCCAATTGCAATGGCCTGTTTCTCTTCAAGCTTCATTAAACGGGGCAGAAAATAACCTACACCTATGCTTATAAGGTTGAATACAAGTGCTGCCATACCAACCATTTGAAAATAAGATACGATATTTGCTCTAACCTGATAGATCACTCCTGTTATTACAGCAACAAGGAAAAGGGCTGATAAAATCTTAACCGGCTTATCAAGCTTTACGGAGGTTTTGGGGAACTTCGCATTCACGATCATTCCAATGGAAACGGGAATTAATACCATCGCAAAAACCTCTGCTACTTTTTTAAACTGCATCGGTACCACCTGTCCTGAGGTCATAAAATAGCCAATTGCCAGGTTAACGATTAATGGTAAAGTGAAAAGGGTTAGTAAGCTGTTAACTGCCGTTAGCGAAATATTGAGCGCAACGTCGCCTTTCGAGAGATGACTGTAGAGGTTCGCCGTAGGTCCTCCGGGAGATGCAGAAAGAAGCATTAGTCCTATCGCCAGTTCCGGAGAAAGTCCAAAAATTCGGGCAATAAAAAAGCAGACCAAGGGAAGAATAAACATCTGGCTTACCAGGCCAATCACGATTGCTTTTGGATAGGAGACCACCCGTTTGAAGTCATTAAGGGTTAGTGAAAGTCCCAGCCCCAGCATTATAATTGCCAAGGCAAGGGGTAATAGTACCGCATTGAAAAATGTTGAAGTCATAATAAAGTTGTTAGTTTGTGAGTTTTATGTTTGCAACTAACAATCTCAGTGTCGTAAGGTTTAGATTTTGACTGTATCTATTGATTCGGTTTGTAAATCCATTTATTTTAGAGACAATCATGAATATTTCAAAACAACAGAAACGAATTATTTCCATCCCCCGCCAACTGCCCGGTAGAGAGAAACTATGGCATTTAGTTGTTGAAGATGATCATTAATGCTGCTTAGCTGCGCCGATAACAGATTTGTTTCAGCTGTAAGAACCTCTGTGTAATTTGCTGATCCGTAAGTGAGTAATTGTTTAGTGTAATCAACCGATTTGATCAAAGCCTCAAGCTGGAATTTGCGCAGCGCGATTTTCTGAACCGATGATTCGTATGAACCAAGTGCATTGTGCACCTCCTGACCTGCTTTCAGAAGGGTGTTTCTGAAGCTGATCAGTGCCTCCTCCTGCTGAGCTTTTGCTACTTTAAGACGTGTTGCGTTCACCCTTTTATTGAAAAGTGGCTGGGCAAGTCCCCCTATAATGTTGGATGCGAATGTTTTGGGATCAAAAAATTGATTGATGTTTGTAGCTACAAAACCTACCTGGGCTGACACGGTCAGGGCAGGATAAAAACTGGCGCGGGCTGCATTGGTTGTTTCGTAAGCGCTCATTACTCCAAATTCTGCCTGCATGACGTCAGGGCGGTTGTTCAATAAGTGGGCCGGGACACCTGTTTGAAGAGAGGAGGGGAGGATTTGATCCACAATTTTTCCCCGTTCAATTGTCCCCGGAACGCGTCCGAGCAACAGGCAAATTACGTTTTCAGTCTCACGGATTTGCTGTTCCAGATCGGGAATGGTCACCTCGGCGGCATAACGGTTTGCTTCGGATTGCACGATGGCGGCTCCTGTTACCTTGCCGCTCTCTTTTAACACCTTCATCGTTTCGACCTGCTCGATGTCATTCTTAACGGTCTGACGGGTGATCTCCAGCTTGGAATCCAATCCAATCAGGGTGTAATAAGCTGTTGCAAGATTTGCTACCAGACGGGTTTGCACCTCTTTTTTACCTGCGTCGGTGGCCAAAAGATTGGCATAAGCTCCCCTTTTGGAGCTGCGTAGTTTTCCCCAGAGATCAATTTCCCAACTGGCTTCGGCCCCAATCTGCCACGTTCCTGTTTCGACAGGCCCCGTTGGGTACACACTTTCCGGATTTTTAGTGTAGTTGCCGCTTGCTCCCAAATTAATAGCGGGTAACATCGTTGACCTGCTTTGTGAAAAATAGGCTTCTGATTCATTCACCTTTTGAATCGCTATGCGTAAATCGGGATTGCTTCCCAGACTTTCATTGATAAGCTGTTGCAAATGAGTGTCTGAGAAAATATCGTGCCACGGTTTATCCCCAATAGTTACCGAATCGGTCGTTTCCGGGTTACCGTAAAGACCAGTCGTACTGATGGTATCGCGCTGAAAATGTTGTGGCATGCTGCATGACCAGAGGGCTGCTGCAAATCCGGCAATAAGTATAATTTTATTTGTCATTGGTGTCTGCATAATTTTTTTAAAAATCTTTCAACTATTCTTCCATATCATCCAGGCTGGTGATCTCCGCAATATCAGGTTTCTTGATTTTTTCCTGAATGGTTTGGAAGATCACAAACATTGTAGGAATAACCAGTATCCCTATCATTGTTCCGATAAACATACCCCCAACAGACCCTACCCCGATCGAACGGTTCCCTTTAGCCCCAACACCTCCGCCAATTACCAGCGGAATCAGACCGAAAATGAAGGCAAACGAAGTCATAAGAATGGGTCGTAAACGGGCAGTTGCCCCTTCGATCGCTGCCTGCACGATAGACATTCCGCGATGACGACGCTGCAGGGCAAACTCAACGATCAGGATCGCATTTTTCGCGAGCAATCCGATGAGCATGATTAATGAAATTTGCAGATAGATGTTATTTTCCACACCCATAATTTTGGCGAAGATGTATGCCCCTGAAATCCCTATCGGAAGAGAGAAGATGATTGAAAATGGAAGAACAAAGCTTTCGTATTGAGCTGCCAGCAAGAAGAATACAAAGATGACACTCAGCACAAAAATCATGATTGACTGGCCTCCTGAATATTTCTCTTCACGTGTTAATCCGGAAAACTCATACCCGTAACCCGGTGGAAGGGTTTGAGCGGCTACCTCCTGGGCCGCCTTTATCGCGTCGCCACTACTATATCCAAAGTTAGGAGCTCCGTTTACCGCAATGGAGGTGTAAAGATTAAAGCGGGTGATGTTTTCAGGACCGAAAACACGCTTTAGGGAGACAAACTCCGTGATTGGGGCCATCTCTCCATTCGAGGTTTTCACAAATATGTTATCCAGATCCTGGGGATTTCCGCGGTAATTGGGTTCAGCCTGAACCATAACCCGGTATTGTTTTCCAAACCTGTTAAAATCAGATGCGTAAAAGCCGCCTACATAGCCCTGCAAGGCCGACAATACCGAACTGACTGTAATTCCCGATTGTTTGCATCGTGCAGGATTGACATCTACCTCGTATTGTGGAAAGTTTGAATTGAACGAGGTCATGGCATACTGAATCTCTGGGCGCTGATTCAACGCTCCCAAAAACTGACGGGCATTCTGCTCAAAGGTCTTAATATCACCACCTGTTTTATCTTCCAGTTTCAATTCAAAACCTCCCGATATACTGAATCCAGGGACCATCGGTGGGGTGAAAATAATTATTTTGGCATCTTTAACCTTCGAGGTCATCATATACAGTTTCCCAATTATACTGTTGATATCCTGACCCACCTCTTTTCGGTGATCAAAAGGAATAAGGCTGCAAATTAGCATCCCATACGAACTTCCCCTTCCACTTATCAGCGAATTGCCCACAATGGCAGTTCGTCCTTCTATTTCAGGAATATTTTTTACGATATCCTCTACCATCTCCACCGTTATTTTCGTCTTTTCCATGGATGTTGAAGGAGGAAGACTGATATCGATAAACATTCTTCCGGTATCTTCGGTGGGTACAAATCCGGTCGGTGTTGTTTCCATCAGATACCATAATCCGCCGGAGAAGAGTACGATAACTGCAATCGCCATCCACCTGTGGGATATAAAGAGGTTCGTTGTCTTCCTGTACCGTTTTGTCATTGAATTAAATACCGTATTAAATATGGTATAGAACCGTTGCATGCCCCCTTTTTTATGGAGTTCACTTTGGGAATGTGGTTTCAGAAAAAGGGCACAGAGTGCCGGACTAAGCGTTAGCGCATTAATTGCCGATATTACGATTGCCACGGCCAGTGTAATTCCAAACTGCCTGTAAAATACACCGGTTGTCCCTTTCATAAAGGTCACCGGAACAAATACTGCGGCCATGACCAGGGTGATTGCAACGATTGCTGATGAGATCTCGCTCATGGCAGAAACAGCTGCCTCGCGTGCATTTTTGGCCCCCTGATCGAGTTTTGCGTGGACTGCCTCGACGACCACAATGGCATCATCGACCACTATCCCAATCGCCAGAACAAGCGCAAAGAGGGTTAAAAGGTTAATGGTGAAGCCAAAAAGGTTGAGGAAAAAGAAGGTTCCAATAATCGATACAGGGACCGATATGGCAGGAATTAACGTTGCCCTGAAATTCTGCAAGAATACGAATACAACGATAAATACCAGAATAAATGCTTCGAGCAGGGTATGCAGCACTTTCTCAATCGAACTATCCAAAAAATCGTTTGCATCGACAAGGATTTGGTATTTCACCCCCGGAGGAAAAGATTTGGAAGATTCATCAAGGACTTTTTTTGCATTGATGATCACATCACGTGCATTCGATCCCGCTGCCTGAAAAACGGCCATCGCAATCCCCGGTTTTTCCATTGCCGTGGTTGTAATCGCATAATCGAGAGCCCCTAATTCAATCCGTGCAACATCCTTCAAACGGAGGATATTCCCGTCTTTGTCTGCTTTGATCACGATGTTCTCAAACTCGGCTGGCTGGGTAAGTCTCCCCTTGTATTTTAAGATATACTCGAATGACTGTTGATTCAGCGCACCCAGTCGTCCAGGTGCCGCTTCAAGATTTTGTTCATTCAATGCGGCAATGACATCGGACGGCATCAGGCCAAACGAGGTCATGATATCCGGTTTTAGCCAAATACGCATCGAGTAATCTTTCATCCCGAATACCATCGCTTCACCAACGCCGTTTACGCGCTGGATCTGGGGAAGGACGTTGATCTTACTGTAGTTTTGAAGAAATGTTTCGTCGAATTCCCCGTTTTCACTGCGTAAAGTAAAAACGAGCAACATGCTGTTCTGCCTTTTTGCCGTTATAACACCGGCGCGGATCACCTCCGCCGGGAGCAAACTTGTGGCGCGTGCTACACGGTTTTGAACGTTTACAGCTGCCATGTCTGCGTTTATCCCCTGTTTAAAGAACACTTCAATGGTGGCAGATCCGTCATTGCTTGCGGTGGAGGTCATGTAGGTCATGTTTTCCACCCCGTTGATTTGTTCTTCGAGCGGGATAACCACACTTTTTAACACCGTTTCAGCATTGGCCCCGGTATAGGAGGCTGTGACCCGGATTGTCGGTGGTGCAATATCTGGATACTGTTCTATGGGAAGGGTGACCAGCCCAAGAATCCCAAGAATAACAATAATAATGGATATAACCGATGATAGAATCGGCCGTTCTATAAATCTTCTGAACATCTTTCCTAAGTTTAGTTTTTAACCGGTTTTGCAGGTGACATATTTTCGGAAAGATTCCCGATTTCTGCAAGTTTTGGTTTGATTTCGGTATCGTTACGTAACGATGCAATTCCTTCAAGTACAATCTGATCACCAATATTGAGTCCGCTGGTCACTACATATGAGTCTTTTAGGTTTCCCACAAGAACTTCGATTTCAGTATTGCGAACCTTATTTCCGGCACCAACAACATATACAAAGTGCTTTCCCTGTAATTCATAGGAGGTTTTCTGAGGAATAACGATAACCGAATCCATTAACTGGGGAATTCGTATTGTTCCGCTGCCGCCACTTCTTAAAATGCCTTCTCCGTTTGGAAAACTTGCACGAACATTTACTGCTCCGGTTTGAACATTTATTAATCCACTGGCAGTTTCAATACGACCCGCCTGTTCGTAGAGCGAATTATCGGCCATAACCAACGAAACATTGGGTAGTTTGGCGAATTTCTCCTGCTGATTTTTTCCTTCAATCCCTTTTGTGAGTGTTAGGAATTCTTTCTCGTTAAATGAAAAATAAGCATACATATTCACTGTATTCGAGACCGTTGTAAGCGGTTCGGTGGTTGAACTGCTCACCAGACTGCCAACTCTGAAGGGGAAATTTCCGATTGTTCCCTCAGCAGGACTCGTTATCAGGGTATATTGCAGATTTGCCTTTGCATTTTCGAGGTTTGCCTTTGTTTGTGCCAGTTGCGCCTCTTTTGATTTTTGTGTGGATTCAACCGATTCAAGCTCAAACTTGCTGATGATGTTCTTTTCAACCAATGGCCTGGTTTTAGAAACATTGACCTCTGCAAGCTTTACCTCTGCTTCTGCAACTTTTACCATCGCTTCTGCAGACCGTACCGTTGCCTGAATATCATTTGCGTTGAGGCGGAAAAGAACCTGCCCTTTCTTTACAAAGGCCCCTTCATCAACAAATATTTGTTCAATATAACCTGTGATTCTGGACCTGATCTCCACAGTTTGCTGTCCCTGAAGTTTTGTTGGATAATCTTTAAAGAGTGTTGTTGATTGTGTTTTAATGGCAATAACCGGATATTCCTTAACCTTTCCTGCACTGCCAGGTTGACCCCCTTTGGGTTGATTGCCACATGATATTGCGACCCCCATTACCAGCAAGAGTGCCACGGTCCCAATTTTATTCTTTAAATTCATAATGTATATTATTTTTTAATTCTATTATTCCTAATATTTCTTTTATTTCTATTTATTTCTTTTTTTACTTCCCATGACCTTCGAAAATGCAAAGTTCTTCATCAGAATCTCCATTCTCCTGGATTTTCAACAGTACCCGCTGAAATGTCTCAAGTTCGTTTTCCGTAATTCCGGAGATTAATTTATTAGTTACTTCTGTAGCGACCTCTTTCATCCTGTTTAAAATTTCCATCCCGGCATCAGTGAGTGTGAGATTTTTTTTTCGCTTGTCTTCAATATTTGTAAGCCGCACCACGTAATGATACTTCAACAGGCAATTGATATGCCGGACAATTATTGATTTATCCTTTTGCAACAGATCAGCAAGATCCTGTTGAATGAAGTCAGCATTTAAATCAAGAAGTTTTAGAATGACATATTGTTCAAAGGTCAGGTCAATTCCCCGGTTCCTGAATTCTGAAGCCATTTGATGCTTGAAAACCCGTCGGCTTCGACTTAACATATATCCTAACGGGATTTCTGAACTCATTGGTAGTTTTATTTGTGACAAAAGAATTAAAATTAGTTGATGATTGCAACTAATTTACATTAAGTATTTATTAAGTCTAAATCAAACGAAGGTTTGGATGTGCCGCATAATTGAGCAAATCGAATAAAAGTTCCGTAACTACAATGAATTGACTTGGAAATCCTTAGTTTTAAACTAATTTTGCGGGCTAATTACAGTTTCCGCTTGTCCATCTATAAAAGGTTAAAATTGAAATGGAAGAGTCATCTAAGGCTGATCAGCTGAATGCTTTATGTAAAAATTCGCTTATTGATAATCTCGGAATAGAGTTTCTTTCGGCCGTGGAGGGGGAGGTAATTGCGAAAATGCCTGTTGATGTCAGAACAATTCAGCCATTTCAAATCTTACATGGAGGTGCTTCTTTAGCTCTTGCAGAAACGGTGGCAAGTGCGGGATCCGCAATGTTGATCGATCTTTCCAAATCTGCGGTTGTAGGGTTGGAGGTGAATGGAAATCATGTAGGGAGTGCTTCCTCCGGATTTGTAATTGCCACAGCCAGCATTGTCCACCAGGGTGAACGGACACATGTTTGGAATGTTGAGATCCTGGATGAGGCTAGTCGCAAAATCATGATAGGACGGGTAACCGTGATGGTTATTGAGAAAAAACGGTAACTCAATGGGGATTTTTTGTATTTATTTATGTAACCAACAAAGATGATTGCCTCAGTTAATAGTGAAATTCAAAATATAAAATTAAATAACAGGCTGTTAAACGTTTGTTTGGAGAAGCGTATTCCATTTGCCTCATACCAAATGCCAGGAGAATCGGAAGTCACTACGGTGCTTCAACATCTGGGAGATCCGCGAAAATTGGGATCGGCCAATGATTTGACAAATGCCAGGGGATTCGTGATTGCTCCGTTTGAGGAGAACGAATTATTCCCGGCAATTCTTTTGGAACCCGATTATATCCACCTGCACAATCATCCTGTTGATGAAATTATTGAGACTCTGCTGAAAATCAGCCTTACGAACGAAAAAGAGATTCCTTCCCAACCGATTCATCAGGCATCACTTGCTGAGTTCACCAACCAGGTGGAGGCAATCAAAAAGAAGATTTCCGAAGGGATCATTAATAAAGTTGTACTTTCAAGAATTACTATCGATCGTTGCATTGAAGGAGTAGACCTGATTTCACTGTTTAACTCGCTTTGCCAGGCCTATCCGGGGGCGTTTGTTTATTTACTAAGAATTCCGGGCATTGGCTGCTGGATGGGTGCATCACCCGAGCCCTTGCTGTTGATCGAGGGGGACCTTGCAAAAACTACCTCAATCGCAGGAACGCAAGTTCTTGGAAACAAGTCTGTTTCTGAAGTTGTCTGGAAGGCGAAGGAACTTGATGAACAGGAAATTGTGACCGGCTATATCGAGACTGTCCTTCAGTCATTTGGGGTATCCAGCTTTGAAAAGAGTGGACCCGATAGTTATCAGGCGGCCAACCTGGTTCATCTGAGAACTCAGTTTGATTTTGAAGCTTCAATCATAAAACCATTGCTGGGCGAGTTTGTCGATGCACTTCAGCCAACTCCCTCGGTAGGCGGTTTGCCAAAAACTGAGGCCAAAGACTTATTATTGACTGTTGAAAAGCATAATCGTGAATATTATTCAGGATTTTTAGGCCCTGTAAATATGGGTGATAAAACTGCCCTTTTCGTAAATTTGCGCTGCATGAAGGTTGTCAGGGAGGGATTTGCCTTGTTTGGCGGAGCCGGAATTACCCGAGGCTCGGTTGCCAGGCGTGAATGGGACGAAACGACTCAAAAGATAATGACCCTTTCAACCTTTGTTACAAGCGTTAAACAAAGCTTAAATTCCTATGAATTCTCCAAAACAGGGAGTTAGCGATCTGCCCGGGATTCTCTCCCGGCATGGTATGCGCAGGGTGGTTATTTCACCAGGGTCAAGGAATGCACCATTGATATTCTCATTTACCCGTCATCCACAGATTGAATGTCTGAGCATTACCGACGAACGCTCTGCAGCATACTTCGCTATGGGAATTGCCCTTCAAACACAAGAACCTGTCGGATTAATATGCACCTCAGGAACAGCCGCTCTGAATTTTGCCCCTGCCATTGCAGAAGCCTTTTACCTAAAAGTCCCCCTGATCGTCATTACGGCAGATCGTCCCCCTGAATGGGTTGGCCAGGCTGATGGCCAAACGATCCAACAGCGCGACATATACAGGAATTATATCAAACAAAGTTTCGAATTACCGACTGAAACAGCCATTGATTCTGAGTTGTGGCATTTTAACCGTTCGGTAAACGAAGCGATGAATACAGCGTTACTTGAGCCCCAGGGGCCGGTTCATCTGAATATTCCACTTAGGGAGCCACTTTATGCACAACTTCCTGATCAAACATCTGAATTACCCGTAATTAAAACCTTAGTCGGACCTCCGGTATTAACATCGGATCAGATGGCTCAACTCCAGGTGAAATGGAATAACTGCCCGAAAAAAATGGTGGTTTTTGGGGCAGATACAGAAAATAAATCGCGGCAGGAAATTGTTGCTCTTTTCTCGGCGGACCCTTCTGTCGTTATGGTGGCCGAAAATATTTCAAATGTTCATAATGAAAACATTATCTACTCTCCTGAACGATTTTTCTCATCTCTCACCAACGATGAGCGTTCGATTTTCCAACCTGAATTATTGATTACAGTTGGAAATTCAGTCGTTTCAGGTCAGCTCAAAAAATATTTGCGGCAACATGCTCCTGCCGAACATTGGCAAATTCAGACTTCACCCTCTTTTGTGGATACATTCCAGGGATTAACGCAGACCATTATTGCATCACCCGAACCTTTACTAAAGTCGCTGGCTGAAAACGGAGTTCCACCCAAAAGCACTTATCGCGATTTGCTCCTGACGAAGGAATTAAAGCTAAGAAACAGGCACAAGGAACTAATTAATTCATTACCATGGTCTGATTTGGTGCTCTTCGAATCCATTCTGGAAAAAATTCCTCACGGGTCAAACCTCCACCTGGCCAACAGTACCCCGATTCGTTATTCGCAACTTTTTGCCGGTAGGACTGATATTACGTATCATTGTAATCGTGGAACTTCGGGTATCGACGGGAGTATTTCGACGGCGGCAGGATTTTCGGTGGTATCTGCTGCACCTACAATACTTATCACCGGTGATATCTCATTTATTTACGATTCGAACGGGTTGTGGAATAAATACCTTACCGGAAATTTCAAAATCGTCGTGGTAAACAATGGTGGTGGGAACATCTTTAGTTTGATCAATCCCACTGAAGGGGAAAATCCTGCACGGGAATTCTTCGAAACGCCGCATAACATAAGTATTAAACTTCTTGCTGGTGCCTTTGGTGCCAGTCATGCCTTGTGCCAATCGCACGATGAGTTAGCCGGTCTGCTTGACTGGTTTTTTGAACCGGCTGATCATCCTTGCATTTTGGAAATCAGGACTGATCCGGAGGTAAGCACCGCAGTTTTTAAAGAATATTATAACCAAATAAAGTTAGTATGAGCACCAGAACCTGGAGTTCCATTAAGGAATTTGAAGAGATAAAATTTGACTATTTTGAGGGGATTGCAAAAATCACGATCAACCGTCCCCGTTACAGGAACGCCTTTACACCCGACACAGTAAAGGAGATGATTGAAGCAATGGTCTATTGTCGTGAAAACCCCGATATTTTTACTGTAATTCTTACCGGTGAAGGGGATAAGGCATTTTGCAGTGGCGGAGACCAGAACGTTAAAAGTTCAGGCGGATATATCGGGAAAGATGGCGTTCCGCGTCTGAACGTACTCGACTTACAGAAGCTCATCCGTTCGATGCCTAAACCGGTTGTGGCTATGGTGAATGGATTTGCCATCGGAGGTGGTCATGTTCTTCATATTGTTTGTGACTTATCGATCGCATCTGAAAATGCAATTTTCGGACAGACTGGCCCCCGGGTTGGTAGTTTTGATGCCGGTTTCGGTTCTTCATACCTTGCCAGAATTGTCGGACAGAAAAAAGCCCGTGAAATATGGTTCCTATGTGAGCAATACTCTGCACAGGAGGCACTCGATATGGGATTGGTTAATAAGGTAGTTCCACTCGATCAGCTGGAAGACACTACAGTCGCCTGGTGCATGAAGATGATGCAGCATAGCCCGTTGGCTCTGCGGATGATTAAGGTTGGTTTGAATGCAGACCTTGATGGCCAGGCGGGTATTCAGGAGCTGGCCGGAAATGCAACACTCCTGTATTATATGACAGAAGAGGCGCAGGAGGGAAAAAAGGCATATCTCGAAAAGAGGAAGCCCGATTTTAAGAAATTCCCCAGGTTTCCGTAACCGTTTACTAAGAAAAATTTTTGCGTTATTCGCTCTTTCGAGGTGGATTGGCTTTTTAGGGAATGCGGAAATAAAAAGCCAGACTTCAAGTTTGATATTTTAACCTGGAGATTCCTCGCTGCGCTTCGGAATGACAGAGTTTTGTTTTAGAAAGGGTTGGAGGTCCGGGCGGCCCCGCCGCCCGCACCTCCAACCCTTCTTTATCCATTGT